>CAZYDL010000187.1:0-4226 GCA_964646305.1 uncultured Desulfobacula sp.
AAGTGATACTTTATTATCAGTAAATTTTAAAATAAATTTATCTTCAGGATTGGTTATTGATTTCCATTTCTCATTTAAAAATTTTATGGATTCATCTCTTTTTTCATCTGTAGAGCCGGCATATAATAAATTGCTCGACTCCAATGCTTTTATTATTATGGGTGTATTGGCCAGTGTTCGGGCTGTTTTTATTTTTTCAAGAAAAATCGTTTCAATGTCATTAGAAATCTCATTAGTAATTGTTTGTGTAAATTGGAACTGGTTTTTTTGAACCGAATTAGAACTGATTTTGAATACCACCAAAGCAAACAGACATAAAACTGTTATACCGCTTATCAAAATAATTAGAGAGAGTTTAGTTGAAAATTTCATTATTTATACCCCCATCATGATTCCCGATTTTCCAGGCAACGTAATAGTAAAGGTTGTTCCAATTCCCACCTGGCTTTTAACATTATTATTAAATCATTTATAAAAATTTATCTGCCAGGCAATATTATTGTAAAAACAGTTCCTTTGCCCACCTGACTTTTAATATCAATTTTTCCCTTATGTTCTTTAATAATATTATAGGCGATGTTCATTCCAAGTCCGGTTCCTTTTCCAATTTCCTTGGTTGTAAAAAAGGGGTCAAATATTTTTGACAGATGATCTTTTTCAATACCACACCCATTATCTGAAATGCTGACAGCCACGTAGTTACCTTTTTGTTTTGTTACAATTTTTATTTCGCCCTTTTCTTTGATGGACTGGGCAGCATTTACCAGAATATTCATAAATACCTGATTTAGTTTTTGAGGATATCCCTCCACCAGGGGAATTTCTCCAAACTCTTTACTTACAGTGGCTTTGTATTTAATCTCGTTATTCACGACATTCAGTGTGGACTCCAACCCTTTATTGATATCAATGAGCATTTGTTCATCATTACCGGGATGGGCAAAACTTTTTAAATCGCCAACAATTTTTCCCACCCGACCGGTTCCCTCTTTGCAATCTTTTAACAATTCTGGAATATCATCCTTAAGATAATCAACTTCAATCTCCTCTTCATAGTCTGATATGGTCTGAATCTGTTTTTTAATCTCGCTGGAGAGATTTTCCTGGTTGGATTCTTTTAATGTTTTTTCAAGCTTTTGAAAATGCTGCAACAAAGTATCAAAATCAGTCATATAATCGTTGAGCGCATCTAAGTTGCTGCTGATAAACCCGATGGGATTATTGATTTCATGGGCAACCCCTGCTGCAAGTTGACCGATTGATGCCATTTTTTCTGCCTGTAATATCTGGGACTGGGTAGTTTTTAAACGGGCCAGTGTTTTGTCAAGTTTGTTGTTCTTGTCAATCAGCTCTTCCTGGAGGTCATGATGTTCACCCTCAAGTTTTATAATTCTTTCACCGTTTTTGAGGCGAGAGCGCAACTCATCGGGTTTAAAGGGTTTGACAATATAGTCATCTGCACCTGCTTCAAACACCTCCACAAGATCCGTCATGTTATCTTTTGCAGTTAATAGAATAATATATGAGTATGTTTTTTTATCAGAACTTCTGATTTTTTTACAAAGCTCAATACCGTCCATTTCCGGCATCATCCAGTCAGAAATAATCATATCAGGTTTATGTTCCAAAAACAGATCCAAAGCGATTTTTCCATCTTCAGCCTCCAGCACTTCATGACCAATTTTTTCAACTGCTTTTTTTACCAGAAGCCTTGAAACATAATCATCTTCAGCCACAAGTATTTTCATAGATTCCCTTTAGTTAATAGCGTTAAAATAGAGGATAACCCCTTTGCCGTGAAATCTGCCTGGCATGGTACAAAATTCAACCATATAGTTAAGGTTATTAATTTTTTGAGTAATTCTTATATTGTTTTTTTCAGATTTAAATACAGGCTCAATTTTCTTTTCAATATCATCAGAAAAATATTTAAAAATTGACTCTCCCACAATTAATTTTTGATTCCCGATTGCAAGCTTCTGGGCCTGCTTGTTTATAAGAACAATTGTTTTATCAATATTCAGACCAATGACAGGAGCAGGCAAACTTTCAAATAAAGCCCGGGAGAGTTCAAGAGCCTGATTCCTTAATTCCAGCTCTCTGGTTCTAATGCTTATTTTCTTTTCAAGGTTTTTGTTGATCTCTTCAAGCTCTAAGTTTTTTTGAGTAATAATTTTGTTTAAAGAGCGATTAGCCTGGATAAGATCATATTGTTCAAGGGATTTTTTAATTTCGTTCTTAATATTATCATCATTCCACGGTTTAAGAATAAATTTATAAATATGTCCATCGTTTATTGCATCTTTTATTGTATCTATTTCAGTATATCCTGTTAATACTGTTCGAATTATATCCGGGTATTTCTCTTTTACTTTTGATAAAAATGTTGTGCCGCTCATTTCAGGCATTCGCTGTTCTGAAATAATAAGGTGGACATCATTTTTTTTTAAGATATCCAACCCTTCCTGGCCATTTGAAGCCAATAACAGATTAAATGCTTCTTTTCTTAAAAGTCTCTTTAATGATGAAAGAATCGGTTTTTCACTATCTACGCATAATACTGTATGTATTTTTTCTGGCATATTTTTTATCCTGTCACATATTGAAAAAAAATGAATTTGCATCGTTAATTAATTTTTGGGCATCAACAAACCACTCCTGGGAAGATTCCAGAATCAGTTTCATCTTTTTTTTAGAGTTAGGATCAAAATATTCATGTATAATTTTACCCGAACTTGTTGTCCTGTTCAAAGAATCTTGAATAAAACTGTTTGCATATCCGTCAGCGCTGTTGACAATAATGCTTTCATCCCATGCAGGACATCCTGCCCTGATTCTGTGATGGTGATAAATTGTATTGGAAATCACATCTGGCAAACCCCATTTTTTTGCAATGATATATCCGACCTCACAATGGTTTACTGGAAGTATTTTTTTTTCAACAGCCATAAACATCAATTTTTCTTCCCTTGCTTTTAACATAAGAGCTTTAAAATCATCTTTTAGATAATATGCCAGTATCAGTTTGCCTGTATCATGTAAAAGTCCGTTAACAAAACATTTCTCAGGATCACCAATGCCGATTTTTTCAGAAAGGTATTTACTTAATACAGCAACAGCGATTGAGTGTTTCCAGAAATCATCAACATTGAACAGCTCATTGGATTTTTTTTGGGACAGTCTGTTTAAAGTTTCAAAGACTGACAGGGAAATAATGATATTTCTGATGGCATCAAAGCCCAGAATAACTGAAGCTTCTTTCACTGATGAAACTTTTTCTCTTAAACCGAAAAAAGCAGAATTAACTAAAAGCAGCATTTTAAAAACAATTGCCTGGTCTTTTTCAATTACATTAGATAGAGAATCATTAGTTGTATTGTAATCATCGAGCATTTTATTAACTTTCATGACAATAACAGGCAAAGATGGAATATCCTTAATATTTTGCAATTTCTTAAGAAATTTTTTTTTCTCATCTTTCATTTACATGGTCTCCAAAATCCAAAAAACTGTTATTTTAAAAATATTTTTTTAACCGCTCTTTAATTTACACACAGCCATTATACAGGCAGTTCAATTATAAAGGTTGTTCCTCTATTTAATTTTGATTGAACATCTACCCTGCCATGATATCCTTCAACCATTGATTTTACACTGGCAAGGCCAAGCCCTGTGCCTTTCCCGACTGGTTTTGTTGTAAAATCCGGTGAAAAAATTTTATCAAGTTCATCATGGGGAATGCCACAACCAGTATCTGAAATTTCAATTGTAATGTTGTTTTGTGCGTGCCGGGTTTTAAGTAAAAGTTTTTTTTCACTGGTCTCTTCCATGGAATCCATGGCATTTTTTATCAGATTATCAAATACCTGTTTTATTTGAGCTCTGTTCCCTTTTATTCCAGGTAGATTATCTTGCAGGTCAATCTTTTTTGTTATCTGTTTTTTAAAAAAAGAATCCAATTCAAACAGAGTCAGGGAGTTTTTTAATATTTTATTAAGATCAAGCGTTTCAGTATAAAAAGTTTTTGTGTCCCTTGCATGAATAAGGATGCTTGAAATAATCTGTCCCATATCATTGATACTGTTCCGGCTAATCTGGATAAATTTATTTATTTTGTCAATATCAGGATCACTGTCCTGTAACATCATTTCAATGATCTGAAGAGCGCCCTGGGTTGCAGTCAAAGGATTATTCAGATTATGGACAATTTGTGAAGAGTGTTTGCC
>CAZYDL010000187.1:4236-7191 GCA_964646305.1 uncultured Desulfobacula sp.
TTGCCTATTTCAGCAATATTTTTAATTTTAACAAGTTCTCTGGTTTTTTGAGCCACTTTCTGTTCAAGAGTAAGATTATAGTCCTTTAATTTATTAAGCAACTCATTTTTTTCTTGTTTCAGAAAAAATAGATCAAAGGCCTGGTTTAAAATGCTGACAATTTCTTTGGCATTCCAGGGTTTTGTAATATATCTTAAGACATTTCCATCATTAACCGCATCTAAAACTGTTGGTGAATCTGATCTGCCGGATAAAATAAGCCTTATTACATCTGGATATTTTTTTTTAACATTTTTAAGAAGGGTTATGCCGTCCATTCCGGGCATATCAAGATCTGACAGTATAACATGGATTTCATTGTTTTCAATTATTGAAAGAGCCTTTTCTCCACTCATGGCAAAAAAGCATTCAACGCTCTCTTTTCGCAAAAGTCTTTTTAAGGCACTGATGATTTTTTGTTCATCATCAACAATCAATAATTTACTCTCTTTCATTTCAACCACCTGTTTTTAAGATCATATTATTGTATTGCCTTGTGGTAATTTTAAGATTTTTTTCAAGTTCAGGGACAAGGGCAGCAGCCTTTTTTAAATCTTCATCAGCTGCTGACTGTTCAATTTTGTATGCAATATCCTGCAAACCAATTGCTCCTGTGTTGGCAGAAGAACCTTTTAATGTATGGGCTTCCTGCTTAAGTTCAAGAGCATCACCAATATTTACAGCCTTGTTTATATTATCTATTCTCATGGGAATCTCTTTTAAGAACTCATCAAAAATTTCTCTTGCAATCTCTTCATCATCCATGGCTCGTTCAAGAAAGCCAGGCCAGTCCAGAACCTCTTTTTCCAAAAGAGGTGGTTCATCCAATGAATTTTCATTTTGTTTTGATAGCCATTTTTTAAGCATAGTATCCAACTCCTGTGGTTTTACTGGTTTTGAAAGATAATCATCCATGCCAGATTCCAGACATTTGTCACGGTCTTCTTTCATGGCATTGGCTGTCATGGCAATTATAGTAATATTATGATTTAGAACACTGGATTCAGGATTTCTAATCTCTCTTGTTGCATCGTAGCCATCCATTTCAGGCATCTGGCAATCCATGAGTACAATATCGTAAGGAGTCGTTTCTAAAGCTTTAACTGCTTCTTTTCCATTGGCAGCTATATCTGCACCATACCCCAGTTTTTTCAAAATATTTACTGCCACTTTCTGGTTGATAAGATTATCCTCGGCCAGAAGAATGCGCATGTTATGTTTCTGGTCTTCCACAAGAGAATGCCGGGTAACCATTGATGTTGACTGTTTTTCTTTTGATTCCCTATGAATACCGGCAACCGTTGAAAGAGAATCAAAAAGCTGTGACTGCTTGACAGGTTTTATCAGGTATGCGGCAAAACCAATATCTTGTAATTTTTTTGCATCACCACGCTGTCCCATGGAAGACATCAAAACCAGTATGGTATTTTTAAGATCTGGATTTTCTTTAATCTTTTTTCCAAGCTGCGCTCCATCCATATGGGGCATCTGCATGTCAAGAATTGCAATCTCAAATGGATCTTTGTCGTCAAAGGCAGTTTTGAGTTTATCTAAGGCCTCTTCTCCTCCTGGTACTTCTTCATACCGGCATTCCCATAATGTTAACTGCTTTTTCAAAATATATCGATTGGTTTTATTATCATCAACTATCAGAAACCGTTTTCCCTTTATCTCCTCGGGAAGAACCCTCTTTTGTTTCCGGCCTTCGGGTTGTTTTTTAAATACAGCTGTAAACCAGAATGTTGAGCCTTTGCCCTCTTCACTCTCCACGCCAATTCTGCCGCCCATTTTTTCAGCCAGCTGTTTTGATATTGTAAGACCCAGACCTGTTCCTCCATACTTGCGGGTTGTGGAACTGTCAACCTGGGAAAATGATTCAAATAGCCTATGCATGCTGTTCTTTGGAATCCCGATACCTGTGTCAATGACACTGATGCGGAGTGTCACATGACCTGCATCGTCATTTTCCAGTGCCGTACGGATAGAGATCTCTCCTTTTTCAGTGAATTCGATGGAATTACCTGCAAGGTTGATCAGAATCTGGCGCAACCTGCCGGGATCTCCACATAAGAGTGACGGGATTTCATGATCCAATACATTGATAAGCTCCAAATCCTTCTCCTGTGCCTTGATGGCAATGAGATCACTCACTTCATCTAAGGTCACTCTTAAATCAAAATCAATATTTTCAAGTTCCAGCTTGCCCGCCTCAATTTTAGAATAATCAAGAATGTCATTGATGATATCTAATAACGAATCTGCACTGGTTTGAATGATTTTTGTAAACTCCTGCTGTTCAGAATTTAAGTTGGTTTCTAATAAAAGATTTGTCATGCCAATGACACCATTCATGGGTGTACGGATCTCATGACTCATGTTTGCAAGAAAATCACTTTTAGCAATATTTGCCACTTCAGCCTGCTGGGCCATTTGATTTGCATGTTCAATTGCTGTTTCAAGATCCAGGTTCATCTGGTTTAACTTCTCTTTTGCCAGTTTTTGCTGGGTTATATCCTGAAAATTTACCACAAGTCCATCTGGTTTCCCGTAAGCATCCAGAAGCTGTGCAGCACCAACATTGACGGCAATCCTTTTACCACTTTTGGATGTCCGCCATGTCTCAAATCCAGATACAGACTCTCCTCTAAAAACTCTGGCAAGACTTTTTTGTTTTTCACTCTTCTCTTCTTCTGGTACAAAATCAATTCTACGGCCTGCCAAATCGTCTAAAGTCCATTCAAACACACGGGTAAAGGCTGGGTTCAGATATCTCACCTTTCCTTGATTATCATATACCACCAACGGGTCTGCAATGGTTTCCATGATTGTCTGTAGTCTCTGTTGGCTTTTAATACGTTCATTTTCAGCTTTTTTTATGGGAGTGATGTCCATGAATGCTTCAATAATTACATCCTC
>CAZYDL010000188.1:0-7154 GCA_964646305.1 uncultured Desulfobacula sp.
GTCCCATGCGGAGCGCGGCATGGCCCTTTGGTATCTGGTTTATATTTCGATATTTCCGGAATATATATATTACAGACAGACCTGGCTGTAATTTTGAGGGGTCGTTATTTATGTCTTTAGCAGTTGGAGTGTTGTTGTTGCCGGGAGTTATCCCTCTACAACCACTTAGAATAATCAATAATAAAAAAAATAGAGAAGCAATTGTTTGTATTTGCTTTATCATATGCCTTCTTTATCTGTTTTCATAATATTTTTAATTCCTTTAGAAAAATATCAATAATTTACTTTTTGTGAACAATAAACATAATCAAATTCAAACATCCAATTTGATACAAGATAAAAACCACAATACTATGAATGGTGATCCAAGGTAAATAACTTTTTGAAAAATTATTATATAAAACATATAAACAATATCACACTATTTTGTCATCAATTGTGAAAACTGCTGCGATCTGCTAGTAAATAGTCATGAAAATAGGCTTAAAAGATATTATTGATCTGGATTATCTCATTGCCCGTGATAACTCCCTTGATTCCAGGAAAGAGATCAAATCCAGGGAACTTGAGGATCGTAAGATTTACAGCCAGTGCCAGGGCAGTTGTCCAACCGACATGCATCTCATGCTTTCATGGCTTAGGTTCAGGAGAGATGAAAAGGGATTACCCCTTTTGCCGGGTATGGTTTTTTCATCCCTTTATACCTGTGCTGTCTATATAATGATTATGTCAGGGTTTATTATTGGAATATCCACGGTGTATTCATTCCTTGCCTATCATGGCACTCAGCCCGTAAATGTCACAAGTTTTACAGCATTATTTATTGTTCTGCCTATGATTTTTATACTGCTTGCCATGGTAGTTGTAATGCAAAGACTATTAAGAAAAAATCATAGTTATCCAGGTTCAATAGTTCATACAATTGTCTGCTCACTGTTTTTTAACGTATTGCCCAAAATTATAAAAAAAACAGGGAGATTGATTTTAAACCAGGATATTGAAGATGTGGAATATTTTATGGACTTTATGCACATGAAAGCCAGGGAATATAAAACTCTATTTTTATGGCCTTTTTTTATTCTCACATCTGTGTTTGCCTTTAGTTTCTCAACAGGCGTTCTTGGTGGAATGTTTTTAAAAATAGCTGTGAGTGACATGGCCTTTGGATGGCAGTCTACACTTATGACATCAAGCAGCAGTGTCCATGATCTGGTATCATTTACAGCCTCACCCTGGTCATGGTTTATTTCTGAAACCATGTCTTTTCCGAGTCTTGAACAGATAGAGGGCAGCCGGATTATTTTAAAACAGGGTATCCATGCCCTGGCAACTCAGGATCTTGTGTCATGGTGGCCATTTTTATGCTTAGGGATTTTGTTTTATGCTGTGATTCCAAGAGGACTGCTGATTATAGCCGGAAGTCTCTTGCAGCAGCGGGTATTAAAAAATTTCAATTTGACAAATCCAAAATTCAGGCAGGTGATTATCAGAATGAAAGCTCCTGTGATGGATGTTGATATCCAGGAGACAAACAGGGATCATAAGATTGAAAAAAATCCTGTCAAAAATGAATTAAAAACAGACTCTTTTACACCTAGGCAAAACATGATTACAGGCAGAGCATTGCTTGTTTTGTCAAAAAAAGTTTATTCTGATGAGACAATTTTGAACATTCGTAAAAGTATTGAACAACATCTGTTTTTTAATATAAAAGAGATAATCGGGATTAATTTTAATTTTAATTTTAATGATGATGCCAAAGCTCTTGCCAAGATCAAAGGGAATAAAGCAGATTCGGTAATTCTGGTTCAAGAGGTGTGGCAGCCTCCAATTCGTGAACTGCTTTATTATATTACTAAACTTAAAGCACAGCTCCCAAGGGGTATACCTTTATATATTTTGTTAACCCAGGATGCTGGTCAAGAGGATCTTAGGGTGGATAAAAGTGAGATTAATTTTAAAGTGTGGGAAAAAACTGTGTTTTTACTTAAGGATCCAGGAATATCAGTCATGGGGTTTTTGTAAAAATGATACCTGAATTTGCAATACTGGGCCATCCCAATGAGGGGAAATCTTCTGTGGTTTCCACCCTGACCGAAGACGATAAAATCAAGGTGAGTCAGATTCCAGGAGAGACCAGGGAATCAAAGAAATATACCATAACCATTGACGATAAAAAAATTATCTCTTTTGTGGACACACCGGGATTCCAGGTGCCAAAAAAGACCCTTGCCTGGTTTAAGGATTATAAAGGGCGTTCAGATCAAATTATAGAAAAATTTATTGATACATTTAAAAACGATCCTTTTTGGGCAGATGAGTGTGAGCTTTTACAACCTGTGGCAAGGGGAGCAGGTATCATTTATGTGGTGGATGGATCCAGACCTGTGCGAGATGATGACCTGGCTGAAATGGAAATACTGCGGCTTACAGGCCGTCCTCGAATGGCCATTATTAACTCTAAAACCAGTAAGAAAAATTATATCTCTGACTGGAAACTTGAATTTCAAAAACATTTTAATTGTATTCGTGAATTTAATTCCAATACAGCAGATTTTAATGAACGCATTAAAATGCTTGAAAGTCTTAAAGCCATTGACCAGGAAATGGAAGATGTTCTTTCCCATGTAATTGCAGCCTTTAAAAAAGAGAGGCAAAAACGAAATCATCTTGTGGCAGCATTAATCTCACTGACCATGGAGAAAAGCCTCTCTTTTTATGTATCAGAGCCTGTAACATTACCTTTAGACCGGGAAAGAGTGAAGGAGAGGCTTGAAAAAAAATACCATACAGCCATTAAAAAATTTGAAAAACTGATGTTTAGAAAGATCAGAAGCCTGTTTAAACACACTGTTTTTGAGTATCACCTTGTGGAATATTCCATTCTCAGGCATGATCTGTTTTCACAACAGACCTGGGAACTTCTCGGGCTTACAAGGCAGCAGCTGTCAACAGCCGGTGCTGTCATTGGCGGCAGTTTCGGTGCAGTGTTGGATACTGCAGCCGCAGGTATGACATTTGGTGTCTTCACTGCCGTGGGTGGAGTTCTTGGAGCTGGTTCTGCCTGGTTTGGCGGGAAGAGGATGACCAGAATTAAAAAAGCAGGTATTAGATTTGGTAAAGATAAACTTAAGCTGGGACCCAATAAAAATATCCAGTTTCTTTATATTCTCATTGACAGAGCTTTAATTTATTACTCCCATATCATTAACCGCTCCCATGGCCTAAGGGATAGGAAGGATGTGTTACAAAACAAAGAGAGTGATAAAAAAGGTTATTCCACAGGTTTTTCTTCCCAGGAGAGAAAAATATGTGCAAAGTATTTCAAAGTTGTGATTGGCCAATCCTTTATAAAAGATAAAAAGGCAGTATCAGATTTTGAAGAGTTGATTGAATCCAGGTTGAATAGAATAAACAAGATTTTAGATTAAATTTTTCTTCCAAAGGGAATTTTAAGTTTTTTCATGCGTTTTCTTAGGGTGGAAGGATGAATATTCAATATTTGAGCAGCTCCTTTACTGCCTTCCACACGGCCGTTGCATGAATCAAGAATATGTCTGATATGGTTTGCCATAACCTTGTCAAGTTCAAAGGATTCAATGGGAAGCAGATTGGAAGATATTGCCTGTGACCTTGCTTTATCTTTTTGAAATATTCCAATATCCTTGAAATAAAGAAGATTTTCCCGGTCAAGAATAAGAGAGCGCTCCACTGCATTTTCAAGTTCTCTTATATTACCTGGCCAGTGATACTCCAAGAGCCTTTCAATGGCTCCTGGTGCAGGAATAGGAATATTAATGCGTTTCATCTCCTTTGATTTTTTTTCTATGAAATGGTGAACCAGGGCAGGGATGTCCTCTCTTCTTTCTTTTAATGGTGGGATTTCAATGGGGAAAACCCTGATTCTGAAAAAAAGATCAGCCCTGAATTGTTTTGCTGCCATCATTTTTTCAAGATTTTTATGTGTCGCAGCAATGATTCTGATATTTACCCTTATGGTATGGGTGCCGCCAATGCGGTCAATTTCCTTTTCCTGGAGAACCCGCAAAAGTCTTATCTGGGCCTCTGGGGTGAGTTCTCCTATTTCGTCAAGAAAAAGAGTTCCTCCATGGGCACGTTCAATACGTCCCCGCTTTTGTGCAACAGCTCCTGTGAATGCACCTTTTTCATATCCAAACAATTCACTGTCAAGGAGTGTGGCAGGGATGGCACCGCAGTTTACCCTTATAAAGGGACCATCCTTGCGCAGTGATGAATTGTGGATGGCACTGGCCATAACTTCCTTTCCCGTGCCTGTTTCTCCAAGAAGCAGAACAGGACTTTCCAGAGGAGCTACCTGACGGACCATTTTCATTACATTTTTTAATCCACGGTCCGCTCCTATTACATCTTCTCCTGATATCCTGCGTAGTTCATCCTGGAGATATCTGTTATCATCGGTTAAAAGATCTTTTAAACTTTTAAGTTCTCTGTACCGCAGGTTGTTGGTAAGGGCAATGGCACATGGTTTGCTCAAAGGACTTAAAAGATTGATATGTTCCTGGGTAAATTTTTCTTTTCCATTATTAAAAACACTGAAAACACCAAGCATTGTTTTTTCAAGAACCAGATCCATTACAATGGCTGACAGATCAGATGCGCCAAGCTTGTCTGCAACAGGCCCTGCAACAGGATCATCTCCAAGCCTGTCAATTAATCTCACACGGACCGATCGCTGCTCTTCAACCTGTTTTCGCCCCTTTGTGGATAATTGTATTTTCATGGAAGATATGGTCCCGGATTTAACAGTGGCAAGGGCAATGGTTTCAACAATACCGGCATTGCGGTGATATATATGGAACCCCATCTGAGCAGCAGGCAGAAATTTGCGTACATATAAAAAACATTGATGCAGGGCTTTTTCAATTTCAAGACTTCCACAGATTTTTAGTGTTGCCTGGGTAAAAAATTCTTTTTCATCAATGTGCATGGTGGTATCCTTTAATTTTTTGTCAATTTGAGCGAACAACTGTCTTATTGTCCAGTTTATATTAAAACCGGAAAATAAGACAGTATTTTTTTCAGGGTTGGCACAAGATCGTGCCAGGCTTGCCATCCTCTCCATTGGAAGGCAAGCAGCCTGGAATGGACTCTGAAAATTTTTTATGGTAAATATCCAGGTTTTTATATAAAAATATTGCAAACTTTTGGTTAATGTGCCTAATTTACAAAAATGCATATTTAAGGTATGGGAAATTAAATGAAGTACAGAAAAAATAAACTTATTTTGATTGTAAGTCTGCTGCTTGTGACAGGGTTTATGGCAACCAGCCTGGCAAGCTATTATACCTCAAGAGCATCTTTAAGATCCCAGATCAAACTTAACCAGCTGCCATTAACCAGTGATAATATCTATTCTGAAATTCAAAGGGATCTGCTCCCTCCAATTTTTATATCATCTCTCATGGCAAATGATACTTTTTTAAAAGAGTGGATCGTTCAAGGTGAAAATGATAAAGATAAAATAAGTCGATATCTCAAAGAAATTCAGCATAAATACCATACCATAACAAGTTTTTTTGTCTCGGAAAAAACCAGGAATTATTATCACGCAGATGGAATTTTAAAAAAAGTAGAACCAGAAAATGAAAGTGATAAATGGTATTTCCGGGTGCGATCAATGGAATCAGACTATGAGGTTAATGTTGATCCTGATATGGCTAACAATGAATCAATGACTGTGTTTATAAATTACCGGATTTATGATGATGAGAATAACTTTCTTGGAGTAACCGGAGTTGGTCTGGAAGTCACGGCTGTAAAAAAACTTATTGAAAAATATCAGATAGATTATGACAGAAATATTTATTTTAGTGATGACTTTGGAAATATACAACTTAATGGGTCAAATTTGTCAAAAAAAGTACGCAATATTTCTCAAATTCAAGGGATATCAAGTTTTACAAAAGAAATTTTATCAAAAAAACATCAATATCTCCAATACAAAAAAAATGGAACAACAATTCATTTGAATATAAGGTATTTGCCTGAGTTAAAATGGTTTTTATTTGTTGAACAGGCAGAAAAAAAATCAATAAAGATTATTTTTAACACCCTGCTTGCAAATCTTGCTGCCTGTGCAGTTATTACCATTATCGTACTACTCCTAACAAATCTGACTATCGCGTCATTTCAGGTAAAACTTGAAAAGATGGCATCCACAGATGGTTTGACAGGTATATATAACCGTCATGCCTTTGATATTATAATGAACCAGGCCATTAAGAGCGGGCAGAGAAAAAGCATTGATCTTTCAATAATATCCTTTGATATTGATCATTTTAAAAAAATTAATGATCAATTTGGTCATCCTGCAGGGGATTTGGTCATAAAAAATATTGTTGCCGAGACAAAAAATATCATCAGGGAATCTGATGCCTTCTGCCGATGGGGTGGAGAAGAGTTTTTAATTCTTTTAAAAGAGTGCAGCCTTGATCATGCTTATTTGATTGCAGAAAAAATAAGAGAAGCTGTTTTTAATGCTTCTACTGTTTATAAGGGTGAGAAAATTTTTGCAACCATAAGTCTTGGTATAGCTCATTATCATTCTGATGAAGACCAGGCTGCCCTGCTGTCTAAAGTTGATAAACTGTTATACCTTGCAAAGGAAAACGGCAGAAATAGGTCGGAAAAAGAAATTTCTGTCGGTTGAAACTTTGAGTCAAGTAATCCTTGATTAAAGTTACCCGGAAAACAGGCACTCCCACCGTCCTGGCTCCATGCCTGTTCAACCCGGTCACAGCATCACCTCCCCAAATACCTCTGTTGCGGTAAATCTGAAAATATTATTCTCTCAACATATCATGGAAGGATCAGGGGTTAGCTGTTTTTTTATATAAATATATAAACTGTCAAATAGTACAGAAAATTTTTTATAGGTAAGGCATTATTTTTATAAAGTTTAGTAAGTATTTGATATATTTTAATATTATTGGAATGGTATGTTTTTTGCTAAATATCCATAGTGATATTAATGGTAATAGAATATTTATAACCTCATCCAGTGGAAGGATGTTTTCCTTTAAGGGAGCGTTTTGGATCTTTGCTTATAAGTTCTTGATGAATGGAGCGTTAAGACCGTCAATTGTTTGAGCGCAGCGAGTTTTGACGGTTAG
>CAZYDL010000189.1:0-7148 GCA_964646305.1 uncultured Desulfobacula sp.
ATTTATCTTTCAACGCAGAAGTTGGAAAAATTGGGGTTGTGTAACAGCCTGTCGAGCTGACATGAAAGAAAGGCAATCTTCCAATATATAAAAGGATAGAGAAAAGGATATGGAATCAAAGAATCACAAATCATTGGAATTTTTATTAAATCACCCTAAAACCAGTCATGTCACCCATGATGTAAATACTGAAACAATTGAAAGACGATTGTTTTCTCCAAAAAAAATCAAACTTTTTTCATCCAGATTTACAGGCCTGGATGACTGCCCTGAATATAAATTCAAGCATGATAGCGAAGCTTCCAAAGCTTTGCCTGATATTATTGGAAACCATGTTCAAAAGATTATTTCAGGTGATAAAAAAAAAGAGAATGAAAAACTAAGTTTTTTAAAGCCAAGAAATATTGGCGTGGTTTTTTCAGGCGGGCCTGCACCTGGCGGGCATAATGTCATTGCAGGAATTTATGATGAGGCAAAAAAACTAAATCCAGATTCAAGAGTATTTGGGTTTCTTTTTGGTCCCGATGGTTTATTGGAATCAAAATATGTTGAAATCACCAAAAGCCTTGTGGATGCCTACAGGAATATTGGTGGCTTTACCATGATCAAAACCGGCAGGACCAAAATTGATTCAAAACATAAAATTGCCCTGGCTTTAAAAACATGTCTTGACCTTAAATTAGAGGCCCTTGTTGTTATTGGAGGAGATGATTCCAATACAAATGCAGCTTTTCTTGCCCAGGCATTTAAAAAATCCAATATTAAAGTCATTGGAGTTCCAAAAACCATTGACGGAGATATACAGGTAAAAACCGATAATAATCAGATTCTTTGTGCCATTTCCTTTGGGTTTCATACAGCTGCAAGGGCGTTTTCACAAAATATATCTAATCTTACCACAGATGCCAGTTCAGATATTAAATACTGGCATATCTGCAAAGTAATGGGAAGAGTGGCAAGCCATTTAACTCTTGAGTGTGCTTTCCAGACCCATGCCAACCTGGTGCTGATTGGAGAAGAACTGGCAGATTATACTGACCAGGCAAGGGTTGAAAATGCTGAAAAAAAGGGAATTATAGATTATACAGCCTATGGTATAACCTTGCGCCATCTATCAAGGATGATATGTGATATTATTGTTCAAAGAGCTGCAAGCGGCAAAAATTTTGGTGTGATGATTATTCCCGAAGGTGTTCTTGAATTTATCAATGAAATTCAGGTATTTATCATCAAACTCAATACTATTATAGCAGATTATAATAATAAGCATGATAAAGATTTTCACTCTTCATTTGCCTCTTTTAATGACAAACTTGAATATTTAAGACGACTTACCAGGGGTATGACAGATCAAGATAAATTTCCCATCTGGAATTTAAGAGATGATGAGCTGTTTAATCAGCTGCCTTCATTTTTTAGAAAAGGACTTCTGGTGGAACGTGACACCCATGGAAATTTTCAGTTTTCCCAAGTGAAAACAGAAAAGATAATCATGGATATGGTTAAAGAATACCTTGATATATTAAAAGAACAGGGCAGGTATAAGGTTGGTATAGGCGAATCCTATTATAAATCTGTGATGGAAGATGCTAAGATTAATCCCGATAAATTTGCAAAAGCTGTTTTTAAGAATCCTAAAGATAAATTTTTAATTGTCAAAGAGACAATTATCTCTTTAAAAACTTTAAAACAGGCATTGGTCAGTGCGAAATTAATTGATGGTGATGATAATATACCAGAATCAATAATACAGATATTTAAAAAATCCGATCCAAATTTTAAAACGCAGACCCATTTTTATGGATATGACGGCAGGGGATCTGATCCCACACATTTTGACTGTAACTATGCATATAACCTCGGTATGACAGCTTTTCATCTCATTGCCAATGAAGTAACCGGACAGATGGCAGCCATTAAGAATCTTGAAAAAAAGTTTGATAAATGGGAGCCCATTGGAATCCCAATAGCAAAAATGATGCACTTAGAAGAGAGAAAAGGAAAGCTTGAACTTGTAATTGAAAAAAGCGTTGTGGATTTACAATCCAATGCTTTCAGGGTTTTTAAATCCCTGAGAGAAGAGTGGCTTGCAGCCCAAAGTAATCAAGACCGGTATAGGCGACCTGGCCCTGTCCGTTTTACAGGCAATGCAGAAGAAGACAGACCCATAACACTTGTTCTTAATTCCATATGAGTTAACAGGTATGAGGTGTGATTTATGAGGGGCATGTGGTTGTTGTTTATTCCTCATAACTCAAATCTCATATCTCACACCTAATAAATAAGGAGTTTAAAATGAAATTGAAATATTTTTCACATTCCTCTTTTTTAATTACACTTGACAGCGGTTCAAGACTTTTAATTGACCCTTTTCTTGACAATAATCCAACTTCTCCTGTTAAGGCCTTGGATGTTGAGGCGGAATATATTCTGCTAACACATGGTCATGGAGATCATCTTGGAGACACCCTGGAAATTGCAAAAAGGTGTAATTCTCTTTGTATATGCGAAAATGAACTTGCATCTTATCTTGCAGCCAAAGGTTTGCAGGCGCACAATATGCATATTGGCGGTTCCTACTCCTTTGATTTTGGTAAGATTAAACTCACCCAGGCCTGGCACACCTCTGTTACACCGGATAATGAGTGCGTTGGTGCAGCCACTGGTATTATAATATTTGTTGAAAATAAAATTATCTATCACATGGGTGACACAGGCTTGTTCCTTGATTTAAAACTTATAGGGCAGTTAAATCCAATTGATTATCTTCTTGTTCCCATTGGTGATAATTTTACCATGGGCATAGATGATGCTGTTATGGCATGTTCATTTGTAAATCCTAAATGTGCAATTCCCATGCATTATAATACCTTTGATGTTATCAATGCAGATCCTGAAGTATTCAGGCAAAAGCTTGAAGATAAAGGCATAAATTGTAAGGTCCTTGAATTTGGCCAGGAGATTAATCTGTAATGACCTTAAAGAGCATTTAAAATGGAATTGATAAAATGTTTTAAAGCGCTTTCCGATAAAACCCGCCTCAGATTATTATATCTATTGCAGGAGTATGAGCTCAACGTCAATGAAATTGTACAGGTCGTTGATATGGTTCAATCCGGAGTTTCCAGACATTTGAAAATCCTTGTGGAATCTGATCTTTTAATATCACGCAGGGATGCAAGCTATATCTATTATTTGGCTGCAAAAAATAATACATCAAATACCTTTATCACACTGATGAAGCAGAATGATGATTTAAAGCTGTTTTTTGACAGGGATATAAAAAATGCTGAAAAAATAATCAAAATCCGCAAAAACAGAACAAAAAAATTTTTTAAAACCATAGCACATCAATGGGATACATTAAAAAAAGAGGTGCTGGGCGATTTAGATCTGGATTTGATTATAAAAGAGAAAATTTCTTCCCAGGGCATTATTTCAGACCTTGGCTGTGGCACGGGTGAACTCATTAAAAAGCTTTCCAATAAAAATAGTGCTAAGCTTATTGGTATTGACAGCTCGCCTCAAATGCTTGACCAGGCAAGACAAAGACTTGCTAAAATCAGCAGGGTAGATTTAAGACTTGGAGAACTTGAATATCTTCCAATGAAAAACAGGGAAATTGACACTGCAATTATGAATATGGTATTGCACCATATTTCACAGCCGGAACTTTCCCTGGCTGAGGTTTACAGAGTTTTAAAGAGTAAAGGAGTGTTTATTCTTACAGATTTTGAAAAACATGATAAAAAGAAAATCAGCAGAATCATGGGAGGATCATGGTCAGGATTTGAAAAAGAGCAGATTAAAACATGGCTGAAAAATGCAGGCTTCAATCTTTTATCCATTGATTCTTTTAAGATAAATTTTGATTTAACCATTAACTTATTTATATCGCAAAAAATTTAAAACTTACAGGAGAGACAATGATTATTCCCATAATTTTGGCAGGTGGATCTGGAACAAGACTCTGGCCCCTGTCAAGGCAGCTCTACCCAAAACAATTGATAGATATCTATAATAAAAAAACCATGCTGCAAAATACAATATTAAGATTGGAGGGCCTTGAAGATTCGGGTTCTCCCATTGTGGTATGCAATGAAGAACACAGATTTATGACAGCAGAGCAATTAAGGAAGATCAATATAGACTCTGGGGCTATTATACTTGAGCCTGTGGGAAGAAATACAGCACCTGCCATAGCCGTTGCAGCACTAAAAGCCATGGAAAACAATCAGGATCCAACTCTTTTAATCTTACCGGCAGATCATGTCATTGAAAAAGTTTCAAAATTCCATGATGCAATTTATTCAGGTCTTGAATTCGCAGATCAGGATAATTTAATCACATTTGGGATTATTCCAGATTCTCCTCAAACAGGATATGGATACATAAAAAAGGGTGAATTGCTCCAGGAAAGTATTGATGCCTGTAAAATTGATAGTTTTGTTGAAAAACCCGATCGTAAAACAGCAGAAGAATATCTTGATTCAGGCTCCTATACATGGAATTCAGGCATGTTCATGTTCAAGGCATCTGCAATTATAAATGAGCTTGAAGCCCATGCTCCAAAGATTATTCAATCCTGTAAAAAAGTAATATCTGCTGCTGCCCTTGATCTTGATTTTTTAAGACTGGGATTGGAAGAATTTCAACAGGTCCCTTCAGATTCCATTGACTATGCTGTAATGGAAAAAACTTCCAAAGGGATTGTGATACCTCTGGATGCCGGCTGGAATGATATGGGCTCATTTGATGCTTTGTGGCAGACAGGACAAAAGGATGAAAATCAAAATGTCATCAAGGGCAATGTCTTAATCCATGATGTAAAAGAGACTTATATAAATTCTGAAAAAAGCCTGATAGCTGCCGTGGGTCTTGAAAAATTTGTTATTGTAGAAACCAAGGATGCTGTTTTTATCTCTCCCAGGGACAGGGTCCAGGATGTTAAAAAGATAGTTAAGCAGTTAAAGGATGAAAACAGAAGTGAAGCTATTAATCACTCCAAAGTTTACAGACCCTGGGGAAGCTATGAAACCATAGATATTGAACCAAGATTCCAGGTAAAAAGAATCACAGTTAAACCAGGGGCTAAGCTTTCCCTGCAAAAACATTTTCACCGTGCAGAACACTGGACAGTGGTGTCAGGATCAGCAATAATCACCAGGGGAGAAGAAGAACTACTGCTAAAAGAGGACCAGTCAACATATATTCCCCTTGGAACCTTGCACCGCCTTGAAAACCCGGGTAAAATTCCCCTGGAACTCATTGAAGTCCAAACTGGTTCCTATCTTGGGGAAGATGATATTGTCAGATATGATGATGTATATGGAAGAAAAGAGCAGAAATAAAATATATCAAGGTGATATTGTAGCTGGGTCTTTGCTTTTGGCAGAAAGCCGTAAGATTGCTCAATTGCTTTTGAAAAATGTAGATGCAGTTCAATGGCATAAAGCAATTGTTATTGACAATATTTTACAAAAAAGGAGCTCTGCTGCTGCAATAAGGCAGGCTCGTTTAATTAAAAACCGTCTTATTTTAATGGATAACAAGTTATGGCAGCTTGTTTATGGAGGATCATCAGAAGTATCAACACAGGCATTACTTGCAGCATCAATAAAGCATAGTCATCTTGTGGGTGATTTTATGGATATTGTTTTAAGGCAGCATTGGCAGACTTTTAGTAACCAGATTGGTGAAATTGACTGGAAGCGATTTCTTGAATCATGTGCACAGATAGACCCCAAAGTTGATACATGGAAAAAATCAACCAAGGCAAAACTCAAACAAGTATTGTTCAGAATACTTGCAGAAGCAAAATATATTGACAGCACAAGGAAACGCAAATTACTTCCTGTATCCATCACCCCGGAAGTTAAAAAATATCTTATAGAAAAAAAAGAGAACTATGTAATACAATGTATGGAAATTACATGACTTATGAAGGATTGCATAATGACAGCATTTAAAAACCGTTTGAATAAAATTCTTGACCGCCTGACATCTGAAGAACTTCTTTCAAATTCAGGTCTTGGAAATGAAATAGGTTTTTATATTTTTGATTACCCTTCTGAATATGAATTGGAGATAAGAGAGCATATTCAGTTTATTTTAAGGCAACTTCCAAAACGAAAACCTGATATACGGTTCAAACATATTAATCTGTTTGAACTGATTCTTCAATATCTTAAGGATAGAAAATTATTAGATCGTGTTCTGGATATTGAATCTAAAAAAGGCAATGAAGAACTTTTAAAGTCATTGAAGGGGCCACTTGATGCCAAAAAAATTGCAAATGAATTTATAAAAAAGGCACCGCCTGAAGAGAATGATCTTGTTCTGGTCTCTGGTGTGGGAAGTGTATATCCCATGTTGAGAAGTCATAATCTTTTAAATAATCTTCACCATTTAATGGAAGATACGCCGCTTGTCATGTTTTATCCAGGGGTATTCACCGGTCAGGGACTCAGGCTTTTTGGAAAATTAAAAGAGACAAATTATTATAGGGCATTTCAATTGGTTGAATAAAAATAGTAAATAAATAGTTCAAAGGAAATTTATCTATGCAGGTTCAAAATATTTTCAAAAAAAATATCTCCCGCCCCATCAACGGTGTTGTTAAAGCAGATCAGCTCAATGAATCCATAGTTTGGCAGGAACTTGATGAATATGTTGTTACCCGCGAGCTTGACAGACATTTTAAAGATTTCCTTTCATCCTATCTTGGCTCGGTTGACAATCCTGATGACCCGGTTGTTTTTGGAAGAATGGGTGTTTGGATATCTGGATTTTTTGGTTCAGGTAAGTCGCATTTTATCAAAATTCTCTCCTATCTTCTCGGAAACAAAGAAGCCCATTGTCCTGATACCTCTTCTTATAAAAATGCAGTTAATTTTTTCCATGATAAAATAAAAGACCCTATGCTGCTTGGGGATATCAAGCGAACTTCAACCATTGATACAGATATAATTCTTTTTAATATTGACAGCCGGGCTGATGCAACAGATGGGCGGTCCACAATCCTTTCGGTGTTCTGGAGACTTTTCAATGAAAGCCAGGGGTTCAGCTCTGACTCCCTGCATCTTGCTGAGATTGAAAGATATCTGACCAGAAAAGGTAAATATGAGGAGTTTAAAAATAAATTCAAA
>CAZYDL010000190.1:0-3089 GCA_964646305.1 uncultured Desulfobacula sp.
AAATCAGGCAGAACCAGGTTTCTTTAAAAAAGGATCTATTTTTATTTTTAATGAGCAGAAAGAGCTGATTTTTGAAGAATTGATTAATATTACCGAGGCAAAATAGTTTATATGAAAGTAATTGCAAATATATCATCAAGTTTTCTGCTCAGTTGTGAGCAGGCATATCCAAAGAGCAAATCTGCTCAAGGCTGTTATATGGAAAATGAATCATCAATAAAATTGATTTTTGTTTTTATGCAGGTGATAACCTGCACACTGGTCTTTTTATTTTTAATCTGCCCACAAGCTTTTGCCGGGGAAAAAATTCACACAGTCTTTTTTGAAGGTGAGGAAAATGAACTCCATGTTTACAGGATTAATGGCTCTTTACCCGGAAAAACATTATTAATTATTGGCGGGATTCAAGGTGATGAACCCGGCGGCTTTCTTGCAGCAGATTTTTATGCTGATTTTATGTTGGAAAAAGGTAATTTAATTGTTGTGCCAAGGGCAAATTTCCCTTCTATTTTAAAAATGGAGAGAAAGATAAACCAGGATATGAACAGAAAGTTTTTAGATGATAAAATTGTTAATTATGAAACCAGAGTTGTTAATGTTTTAAAAAAATTAATATGTGAAAGTGATTGTTTTTTGAACCTACATGAAGGATCTGGAATTTATTCAGACACATGGGAAACAAAAGAGAGAAACCCAAAAAAGTTTGGGCAGTCCATTATTACAGATAGCGCAATTTTAGAAAAGACAGATCCCAAAGAAAATATTGACCTTGAAGCAATGGCCAGACAAGTCATTGAAAAAATTAATCTGCATATAAAAGACAAAAACCTTTTGTTTCATTTTAATAATCATAGGACCAGTCATCCAGAATCTATTCACAAAGAGCAATTAAGATCAGCCACATATTATGCATATCAGGTATGTAAAATTCCAGCATTTGGTATAGAATCGGCAAAATCTCTTCCCCTTGAGCAAAAGGTCAGACAGCATATTTATGCCATTAACGGGTTTATGGAAGTGCTCGATATAATACCCCAGACTCCTGGGATTGATTTGAAAAAACCTGAGATGCAATATATGATAATTTCAGTTAATGATGCTATTCCTGTTGTTGTAGGTAAAATGCAGCATCTTAAAATCAATAAAGGTGACATGGTTCAGGTCCATGATATTGTTGCAAACTATGAAAGAGGACTTTCCGTAGATGTGATTGGTCTTGGGAATCAATTTAATGATATGAAAAACAGACTTATTATAAATGAATCCACCAGAATTGAAGCAAAAAAAGATTTTTATAAATGTGGAAGTGTTTTTCTTGATATTGATTTAAAGGATTCAAAGGATAGAAAACCACTTAGCGTCAGTGATTCAAAACAGAGTTCAAAATTAAGATATAAACTCAGAATTAATGACAAGCTCAAAATTGTCGAGAATTATGAGCACGTGACTCTTATTCAGGGAGATAAGCTTGTTATAGAAGATATTCTCACAGGGGATATTGATCCTTCAAAATATATTGTAAATTTTAAGGGTTTTGTTGGAAATATCAATAACAACAATGGTGAAGACCGAGGGTTTATAATTGATACCTCCAAAGGAGCTTTGATGGAGCGTTATTCAATGTATAAAAAAGGACAGCATTATTATATTTTAACAAGTCTGAACAAAAAAGAAGTTGGTAAAATATTCATAGACATACAATCACAGGCAAATTAAGGAGATATAAAGTGGGGAAAAAAAACAGTCAAAACCTTTCAATTATTGATAAAGAATTGAAGATTGAAGGCTCCATATTAAGCAGGGGTAAATTGATTATTAAGGGCCAGGTAACTGGTACTATTAAAGGTGATGTAGTCATTATTGCTGAAGACGGTATGGTTGATTCCAGTGCCACTGAAGTATCCAGTATCACCATTGGCGGTAATTTCCAGGGAGAAGTAACAGCTACTAAAGAACTCATTATTCTTGCCACAGGGACATGTGCAGGCAAGGTTGAGTGTAAAGATCTTATTGTTGAAAACGGTGGCGTTCTAAATGCAGAAGTATCCTGTAAAACTTCAAGCAAGTTGCCTGGGGGCAAAGAGTCAAAGATATTTAGTGCCTCTTCCAAATTAAAAAAAGGAAAACAGATAGAACTTTAAATTTTTCTTGACATGGTCATGAAAATTATGTAAAGTTCTTGGATTGTGTTTATGAATAGGAGCGTTAAAAAATTGAAAAAATATACTTATAGTGCAAAAAGATCAGACAATAAAGAAAATTGGTGCGTTATTGATGCAGAAGATAAAATTCTTGGCAGGCTTGCATCCCAGGTAGCCTATAGAATTCGTGGAAAACACAACCCTCTGTTTACTCCCCATGTGGATACAGGAGACTGGGTTGTTATCATTAATGCAGATAAAATTCGCATGACAGGCAATAAACTGGATCAAAAAAAGTATTATCGTCATTCAGGATATATTGGCAGTCTTAAAACCACAACTGCTAAAGAACTTCTTGAAAAGAAACCTGAAGAACTGCTTAAAAAAGCTATAAAAGGAATGCTTCCCAAAAATAGGCTTGGCAGGAAGCTTGGTAAAAAATTATTTATATATACAGGAAATCAGCACCCCCATGCTGCTCAGCAACCTGTAAATGTTGAAATTTAAGGATATAAAGGACCCGATATTTATCAATGGAAACAGGAAACGTATTTTATGCAACCGGCAAGAGGAAAGATTCTGTAGCCAAGGTATGGTTAACTCCCGGCAATGGTAATATTATAATCAATAAGAAAGATCTAAATGATTATTTTGAATTGAATGTGACAAGGGATTTACTCTCTTCTCCTCTGGCTCTTACTGAAAATAGTGATACATTTGATGTTAAAGTAAGTGTTCTGGGTGGTGGTAAATCCGGCCAGGCAGGAGCCATCCGTCTTGGTGTATCCAAGGCTCTGGTACTTAGCGACCCTGATCTTCGTTCAGTTTTGAAAAGCGCAGGATTCCTTACAAGAGATGCAAGGAAAAAAGAGCGTAAAAAATATGGTCAAAAGGGCGCAAGGGCAAGCTTCCAGTTTTCAAAAAGATAATATTTGTCTGGGTTTTCAC
>CAZYDL010000190.1:3099-7124 GCA_964646305.1 uncultured Desulfobacula sp.
GTTTTTACCCATCTACGTCGTTGTTTAAGTTTTGCAACCCTCAGTACATTACACTCTGGTTGCAAAATTTTTATACCTGGTATATGGACAAATTTCCATGCAAATATGAATTGCCAATAAAATAAACAACATGGGCAAAAAGGGAAACCTTTTTGCCCTTTTTGTTTTTATGGGAAAGAATTATTCATTTTTAATGTCTTTTATGTTGTTGTGAGACAAATCAGTTTAAAATACTTAATCAGTCTATTAACAGTTGGAAAGGAGAAATAAAAAAATCATGCAGACCTTTCTATTCTATGATCTTGAGACAACAGGTTTAAATCCAGCCTTTGATCAGGTTTTAACCTTTGCATGTATAAGAACTGATCTTGATTTAAATGAAATTGAAAGACAGACTATTACCATCTGTCTGCGCAAAGATATTGTTCCCTCTCCCAGGGCATTTTTAACCCATGGTTTGACCTATGATGAATTAGAGCTTGGTATATCAGAATACTGCGCAGCACAAAAAATTCATAAAATATTAAATATCCCTGGAACCATAAGTCTGGGATATAATTCCCTTGGGTTTGATGATGAATTTTTAAGGTTTTTATTTTATCGTAACCTTTTGGATCCCTATAGCCATCAATATAGCAATGGATGCCATAGGATGGATATTCTGCCCATTACTATTGTTTTTAGGGTATTCCACCCTGAAAGTTTAAAATGGCCCCAGGTTCATGAAAAATCAAGTTTAAAGCTTGAATTGATATCAAAGGAAAACAACTTTATAATTTCAGGCAAAGCCCATGAAGCAATGAGTGATGTTGAAGCTGTTATTGAACTTGCAAAAATCATGTTTGCAAAAAAGAGTATCTGGATATATTGTCTTGATTTTTTTAATAAAACTAAAGATTCAGTAAGAATAAATAACATTAAAGAAGAATTTAAAATTGATAAAAAAATATATAAAATCTGTTTGATGCTGTCAACCTCCTTTGGTTCCCAGAATAATTATATGGTGCCTGTCATTCATATAGGTCAATCCATGGCATATAAAAACCAGACACTGTGGATGCGGCTTGATCTTGAAGACCTTCCAGGTATAAGTTCCAAAATTGGGTTAAAAGAGACATTTGTGATAAGAAAACGACCCGCAGATGCTTTGCTTGTATTGCCTGCCCTTGAAAGATTCTGGAATAAAATGCCTGTGACTGTGCAAGATCTGGTTAAAAGTAATATGGAGACAATCAGCCGCCGTAAACAAAGGTTTTTTGAATTCATTCAATATCATCAAGCATATAAATATCCTTTTATACCTGATCTTGATCCAGATGCCGCACTTTACCAGGAAGGCTTTTTCTCTTTTAAGGAGAAAAAACAAAGCAGTCTGTTCCATGGAGCGCTGAAAAACTCAAAACCTGATTATAATGGTTTTAAAATTTTAGAGAAAATAGAAAGCCCAAGGATAAAAAACCTTGCAAAACGAATTCTTTACAGAAATTTTAAAAATGAAACATGGCAAACAGGTGAAATCGAGCAGACCCTTAATTTGAATAAGCTCAGATCATATTTAAAGGAAGATCAGATCCCTGGATATAAAAATGATATAAAATATAATTGTAATCAAGGATTGGAGGAATTAAAAGAGATAGAGCAGGAGAATCTAAATCCAGATGAAGATACCAAAAAAATGCTCCAATGGTTAAAAAAATATATAAAAAATTTATAGATTTCTTCTGCTGAGTCTTTTTAACTCATCAACCTGGGCATCATGGATAAATTTATTTAAAATAGTTTCATCATTGGTTTTAAGGTTTAAAATTTTAACCCCCATCAACAATTGTGTATCTGAATAATCAGGCCTGATCCTGACAACTTGAGCTTTAACAGGAAGCGTGCCAATTGGTTTGTCTTGATCCATATTGATTAAAACAATGCCAATTAAAATTTTTTCATGGATTTTTATTTGATTCAAGGGGTTTATTCGATTATTTCTTTTTTTCGCGATCTTAAGGCCTAATCCGGCAAGAGATATATCTCTGATGGAAAAATCACGTGGAGTCAGATATTCCATGTTTTCATGAAAGATTTTACCCTTGATTGCGTATTTTGTGCTTAAAGGTAGGCGAAAAGCAGATCTGATATTAGTCTCTTTTATGGGTAAATCATATTTTAAAACAACAGCAGAAACATTTGTTTCACTGGCAAGCTGATATTTGTCAATGATTCTGAAGTGAACGCACTCTACACCAACCCTTAATTTTCTGTTTTTATCACGAATAATGGTAGTTAAATGTAATTCCTTGAATTGAGTATTTTTTGAAAAGGGTGTCAGGGGCTGGGCAATAATGATTTCGTTGTTTTTTAAAGAGATATCATGGATAATGGATGCTCTGGAATAGGGTGCCAGAGAATTCGTGTTAAACACCAGATCCACCCCGGTTGAAGGCAGAAATATTTTATCCATATCAAATGTCATGGCACAAAAATATTTTCAGGCAGTATTTGCGGGCTCAAATACTGCCTGAATAAATTTGGTTTAACTTTTTATTGTACTGATTCTTTTAAAGCTTTACCAGGAACAAACTTAGGTACATTTCTAGCTGGGATATTAATCTCTTTGCCAGTTTGGGGGTTTCTTCCTTTTCTGGCTTTTCTATTGGCTACTTTGAATGTTCCAAAGCCAACCAGTGTAACAGAATCTTTGTTGGAAAGAGCTGCGGTGATTGATTTGATTGTGCAGTCCACTGCTGCTTGAGCTTCTTTTTTACTGTTCAGTACTTCTGCAACTTTGTTGATTAAATCGCCTTTGTTCATCGTCTCACTCCTTTTTTTGGGTTTTAGAAAATACCAAAGAAAAATTTGTCATTTAAACAATTTTCTAAAGCTAAGTCATAAGTATTTAAAGCGTACGTTACGTCGTTGAGAGGTGCGTGTCAAGTATTTATTCACATTTTTACTAAAATAAGTTGCTAAAATTGATTAAAAACCATAAAATTACCCAAAATAGGAGATAATTATGGAAGCAGCATTAGTGAATCCCTTTGTTGAAGGAACTTTACATATTCTGGATACAACCGCATTTGTAAAAGTTAAACCAGAACCCCCTTTTTTGAAAAAAAATTCAAAAGCTCTTGGTGATATTTCTGGGCTTATGGAGATATCCGGGGACCTCACAGGTTCTGCTGCCATCAGTTTTTCTGAAAAGAGTATACTTGGCATTGTCTCTGCCATGTTTGGCGAGGATATGACAAAGATTGATGACGAAATAACCGATGCAGTTGGTGAAATCAGTAATATGGTGGCAGGTCACGTTACCACAAAAATCGCTGAAATGGATAAAAAAGTAAAAGTTAAATTTAAAGAGGTTATAACCGGGCCTGATACCGTGATAGAACATGTTGAAGGTGCTGACCATGTTATTGCTCTACCCTTTAAAACAACAAAGGGTAAGATTGTTATAGAAGTTGCCTATGGTGTTTGAATGACAACTCATCCATCTACTTTATTGCTTCAAATATTTGCAATCCTCATGTGCTACTATACACTCTGTTGCAAATGTGTATGCATACGCATCTCTTCGAGCCTTGCGCCTTGTATATGGGCAAGTTCTCATCCAAACACAGAGCTGTAGTTTTTTTAAAAATTACCAATGTACCATTTAATTAATTGCTGTCCATAGAAGATATATAAAATTGCTCCTGCTGATAAAAAAGGTCCAAAGGGAATTTTAAATTTTGTATCAGCAGCTTTTGTATAAAGTATGAGCAGAATTCCAAAAAAAGTGCCCAATAATGATCCAGTGAAAATAGTAAAAATTACGCCTTTTATCCCAGTTGCAGCTCCAATCATGGCCAGAAGCTTTATATCACCCCCGCCCATGCCTTCATGTTTTCTGAGCAGATAATAAAAAAGAGCAACAAAATATAAACTTCCACCGCCAATTAAAACACCAAGTATTGCTTTTTTTATTGTCATTTCAGGTAAAAAATAAAATGAAGATGCAAATATAATAATTCCAGGAAGAGATATTGTATCTG
>CAZYDL010000191.1:0-7057 GCA_964646305.1 uncultured Desulfobacula sp.
CCATAAAAAAACCGGAAATCCGTTAAGATTTCCGGTAGTTATATGGTACCGAAGAGAAGACTTGAACTTCCACGCCTCGCGGCACTAGATCCTAAGTCTAGCGTGTCTACCAATTCCACCACTTCGGCTGAACCTTTTGTTGTGTCTGGTGCCGAAGGGGAGATTCGAACTCCCACAAGCATACGCTCGCCAGTCCCTGAAACTGGTGCGTCTACCAATTCCGCCACTTCGGCACATTTCTATAATTTTGAATGAAAGTAATTGACCTAAATTTAAAATTATAATGCTCTCTTCAAACCTTTTTCCAGCAATTTAAAGATTGCTTTAAAACAGCAGTTAGGATATATATATTTGCTTATAAATTTTGTCAAGATTATTGTTCAAAATTGAGAAGGAAAATATGGAATTAATTGAAAATTTAGATCAAATTAATAAGCCTTTTAAAAATGCTGTCTTTACTACAGGCAATTTTGACGGGGTTCATAAAGGGCATCAAAGCCTTTGCAGACAGGTTATTAAAAAAGCCAAAGAAATCAATGGCACATCCATTGCTATGATATTTGATCCACACCCTTTAAAAACTCTGGGAAAATCAAGCCCTGCCCCGATTACCAAAAGGGATCAGAAAATTGAACTTCTTGAGAAAACAGGTGTTGATGTCCTATTGTGCATAAAATTTGATAAAATATTTGCCTCCATTTCTGCCACTGATTTCATTAACAACATACTTGTAAAAAAAATCGGAATAAAAGCCATAATCATTGGTGCTGATTACTCTTTTGGGAAAAACAGAGCTGGAAATATTGAGCTTTTAAAAGAGTATGGTGAAAAACTTGGATTTGAAACCATTATATCTGCCTGGACAACAGATAAAGATGACAAAAATAAAAGGATCAGCAGTACAGGGATTCGAAAAATTGTCATGGAAGGCAAAGTTGACCAGGCCATGAGATACCTTGGCCGCCACTATCAAATCAGGGGCAAAGTCATCAAAGGAAGGGAACGCGGCGGAAGCAAACTTGGTTTTCCAACTGCAAATATCAAACTGCATGATGAACTGTGCCCGAAACTCGGAGTCTATGCTGTTCATGTTGAAACAAGTATGGGTGATTTCAAAGGTGTTGCAAATATTGGTTTTTCTCCCACCTTTGGAGACAATATATTTACCATAGAAGTACATATCCTTGACTTTAACCATGATATTTATAATACCAGAATTCGTGTCAATATGGTGAAAAGATTGAGAGATGAAAAAAAATTTGATTCCATTGATCAGCTTTCCGAGCAGATAAGACAGGACATTGCAACCGCAAAGGATATATTAGAAAAAAATGGCTGTTCTTAAGGTTCTTGTCTATCCTGAAAAATCTCTCCTACAGCCTTCTGTCAAGATTGATAATATTGATGATGAACTCAAACAGCTTATCAATAACATGGGTGAAACCATGTTTAATGCGCCGGGTGTAGGCCTTGCCGCCCCGCAAGTAGGTGTTAATAAAAGAGTTATTGTATATGATGTCAATGCTGGAAATTCCGACGATGATGAAACCCGGGAAATAAAACAGGAATTCAGAGGCTTGATAAACCCTGAAATTATAAGTGCTGCTGGATCCATTGTTTCCAAAGAAGAGGGTTGCTTAAGTGTTTTAGACTATAATGCCGATGTTAAAAGATATGAAAAAGTCAGTATCAGGGCGCTTAATATTGATGGAAAAAAACTTGAATTCAATATGGAAGGTATTCCTGCTATTATCATGCAGCATGAGATTGATCATCTTGACGGAATCTTGTTTATTGATAGAATCAGTGCCTTAAAAAGAGCCATGTACAAAAAAAAAGTAAATAAACAACTAAAAAACCAATAGCTGCTTAAAAGTGTTAAAATAGTGAAAACCAATATCATATACATGGGTACACCCGATTTCAGTGTTGATGCATTATTAAGCCTTGCTGCAAATAAAAATTTTAATATCCCCCTTGTTGTAACCCAGCCAGACAGACCAAAGGGCCGAGGCAAAAAGCTTACACCCTCACCTGTTAAAAAAGCAGCACAAAAACTTGGGCTTGAAGTTTTTCAGCCAGAAAATATAAACAGCAAAGACTCCATTGAGAAACTTCTATCCTTTGCACCTGATTTCTTTGTGGTTGCAGCCTTTGGACAGATTCTCTCACAAACAATTCTCAATATTCCAAAGATTTATCCCATAAATATTCATGCCTCTCTGCTGCCAAAATACAGGGGTTCTTCTCCCATCCAGGCAGCCATTGCCAATATGGATACAAAGAGCGGAGTTACGACAATGGTCATGGCAAAGGACCTTGATACAGGCGATATTCTGCTTTCAGTTTCCACATCCATATCACAAGATGACACTGCCAGTGATTTACATGACACCTTGAGCATTCTTGGAGCAAACCTGATTATTGAAACCATACAAGGTATTTTGGATAATAGTGTTAAACCCACACCCCAGAATCACTCCAGAGCAAGTTATGTAAAAATGCTTAAAAAAAGTGACGGGAAAATTGACTGGAATCTTTCAAACAGGAAAATCTGTGCACATATAAATGCCATGACTCCATGGCCCGGTGCCTTTACAATGCTTGATGACAAAAGAATAAAAATTTTTAAAGCTAAGCCGGCCACCCATGAAATTACTCCTAAAACAAACCATAAAACCACCCATGACACTGCTTTAGAGACAAATCATGAATCCGGCGTAATCTTTCAATGTGATAAACAGGGTATCCATGTGGCAACAGGAGATGGCAACCTGACCATCACTGAACTCATGGGATCATCTGGAAAACGATTGCAGGCTTTTCAATTTTTATGCGGCCATAAAATTAATCCTCCTGCAAAATTTGACAAATAAATGATCAAGAACCCAAGACATATAGCCTTAAATGTTTTGCTTTTCTGGCACAAGGCTTCCAACACCCTTGATAATGCTTTGGAAAAACATTCTAAAGAGATCTCTTTGCTCTCTTTAAAGGATAAAAGATTTTGTAATGCACTCATATTTGGTGTTCTTCGCCAGCGGGAATCCATTGACTGGATCATTGATGAGTTTTCCAATATTGCTCTGGACAAAATCAGCATAAATCTTTTATACATTTTAAGAATAGCCCTTTTTCAAATCATATACATGGACAGAGTCCCTCTCTTTGCAAGCATTAATACCTCGGTGGATATTGCAAAAAAGCTTACCGGCAAAAAAAAAGCCGGATTTATTAATGCTGTATTAAGAAAAGCTTCTGCAAACTATACAAGCCTTGCTCTGCCCGATTCAAAAAAAAATCCATCAAAGTTTATGGCTGTAAAATACTCTCTGCCTTTATGGCTGTCCAGAAAATGGATACGCTCCTTTGGATCTGACGAAACCAAAAAACTTTGTTGTCAAATCAACACAATTCCTGCCATAACAATCAGAACCAATACATTAAAAACTAACAGACAAACTCTATTTGCAAAGCTTTCTTTAAAAGTCAAAACCATTGAAAAAACTGATTGTGTGCCGGAAGGGATTAGTTTTAGCAGTCCTGATACTGCAATTGATGAGCTTGAAGAATTTAAAAATGGATTATTCCAGGTCCAGGATGAAGCAGCACAGCTTATTACACATTTTCTGTCTCCCCAACCAGGTGAAAAAATTCTTGATGCTTGTGCAGGTTTTGGGGGAAAAACCGGTCATATTGCCCAGATCATGAAAAACTCTGGGCATATCACTGCAGCTGATACTGAAAACAGAAAACTTGAATCCCTTAACAGGGATATGCAAAAACTTGGTATTAATATTGTCAAGATTCAAACCATAGATATCTTAAACTCCAGTATTAAAGATTTTCAATTTTACTTTGACCGTGTACTTATTGATGCACCTTGTACAGGGCTTGGAGTATTGCGTCGAAATCCTGATACAAAATGGAAACGTTCAAAAAATGATATTGCAAGGCTTGGAGCAAAACAAAAAAAAATGCTTAATCAGGCTGCAAATCTTGTAAAACCCGGAGGAATACTTGTTTATGCAGTATGCTCCTGTGAAAAAGAAGAAAATGAAGATGTAATTGAAAAATTCTTAAAGAAAAGAAAAGATTTTTCAATTGATAAAGATTTTAAATCTGATAGATTTAAAATCTTTATTACCAGGGAAGGATATTTAAAAACATATCCCCACATAAATAATATGGATGGTTTTTTTGCAGCAAGATTAATAAGAATAAGAAGTGAGAGGAAAAATGGACAATCCTGAAGCCTCACACCTCAATACGTTAGAATAATAATATAAGGAGAAAGCCCATGGGAATCATAGCCCCTTCAATTTTATCAGCAGATTTTACAAAGCTTGGTGAAGAACTGATCAATGTTGAAAAAGCAGGTGCCGACTGGATACACATAGATGTCATGGATGGACAATTTGTCCCTAGTATTACCTATGGACCAATCATTGTTGATGCCTGTTCCAAAGCGTCAAACCTTCTCCTTGATGTTCATTTAATGATTGAAACACCAGATACTATCATCCCTGAATTTGTTAAAGCAGGAGCAAATTATATTTCAGTTCATCAAGAAGCCTGTACCCACCTCCACAGAAGCCTTCAGCTTATTAAAAGCTTTAATATTAAAGCCGGGGTTGCATTGAACCCTGCAACTCCAGTTTCATCCATTGAATGGGTTGTTGATGAGCTTGATTTTATATTAATCATGAGTGTCAATCCAGGATTTGGTGGACAGAAATTTATCAAATCCACCATTGATAAAATCAGAGAGCTTGCAAAGCTGCTAAAGAATAAAAATTCCAACGCCATTATCCAGGTGGATGGTGGTATAAATTTAGAAACCATAAAATCAGTATCAGATGCAGGAGCCACATCATTTGTTGCAGGCTCTGCAATTTTCAATACAAATGATTATAAAAAAACAATTAAAAACCTGCGCAAGAACATGTAATAAAAGAACATGACCCGTATTAAGTCAGGTAATTCAAGTATAAATTACAAAATAATTTTTGTGTTAACCCTGGTGCATTTTACAGGGGATTTTTACTCCTCTTTTTTTACACCATTGTTACCGGCTTTTGTTGACAAACTTGATTTAACTCTTGCCCAGGTTGGATTAATCACTGGGCTGGTAAGATTTATCTCTTTTATTGTGCAGCCTGTTACAGGCTATTTTGCCGATCGGCATGAAACAAGATCTTTTATTCTTCTTGGAGTCTTTCTTCTGTGTTTCTGCATTCCTTTTTCAGGACTTGCACCAAATTTCTGGATTTTGATAATAATTTTATGTATCGGCTCACTTGGATCTTCCATGTTTCATCCTTCAACCACTGGGATGGTAGCTTTATATGCCGGCAACCGCACCGGACTGTGCCTCTCTATTTTTAATACCGGGGGTACTCTTGCCTTTGCCATCGGCCCTGTATTCATTACATGGTATGTGGTCAAATTTGGCCTTGAAAAGATGCCCTATACTATGATAATCGGTGCCATTGCCTTTATTTTCCTGATTAAATACTTACCAATTCCTGTCAGTGAAAAACTGTCCACATCCGGATTTATAGGTTCACTCAAAGAGACGCTTGGCAAGGTATATAAACCTATTTTTTTAATCTGGCTTACCATGGTTTTGAGAGCAGTTACAGGCCAGACCTTTATGACCTTTATGCCAATTTACCTGACCGATCAGGGACATGGTCTTGTATCTGTGGGTTTTATTGTTTCTCTTTTTATTCTTGCCGGTACTTTCAGCGGTCTTCTTGCAGGTTATCTTGCTGACAGAACAGACTTTAAAAAAATCTTTTTTATTTCCCACGCTTTCATGGCCCCTGCCCTGCTGTTATATCTTTATCTGCCTGGAAATTTTGTATATCTTGGATCTTTTCTTGCCGGCTTTGCTGTTTTGGCCTCTATGCCGCTTGGTGTTGTCATGGCACAGAGATTAGCACCAAAATCAAGATCCATGGTTTCCAGCCTTATGATGGGATTTGCCTACGGCCTTGGAGGAGCCATCTCTCCTTTTATTGGAAAACTTGCTGATATTTACGGCCTTGAAAACATGCTGTTTTACTCAGCTTTCATCCCTCTTCTTACTTTAATATTGATAGCAAAATTTCCAAGGATTGAATGATATGGATCCATCCAAGGTCATTCTGGTTCAACCCCCCATCAAAGATTTTTATTTAACAAAAAAAAGAACAATCCCCTATGGCCTTGCATCTATTGCAGCATCTATTCAGGAAGCAGGCTTTGATGTTGAAATTATAGATGCCCTTGCAACAAATAAATCAAAGATCATTGCATATCCTGAAGAGTTTTCCTTTCTTAAACCATTTTATGGTAAAAAAGATAAAACTCTCTTTTCTCTTTTCCATGAATTCAGACATTTTGGATACTCTCATGAACATATAGCCACACAAATAAGAGATAAAAAGCCTTTTGTTGTTGGTATCTCCTCGCTGTTTACTGCATATTTTCAAGAAGCTTTAGAAACAGCAAAGACAATTAAAAAATTTTATCCTGCATGCACAATCGTATTGGGAGGCCATCATCCCACGCAATTTCCTGAAAAAACATTGGAATGCCCTTCCATTGATTTTATCCTGCGCGGTGACGGTGAAATGAATATGGCCAAGCTTTGCAAAGCATTGAAACACAATGCAGACCCTGAACAAAACATTGATCTTGAACAGATTCCAGGAATTGCATTTAAAAAAAATAATTCCATTTTTATTTCAAAACCTTCATGGATAAAAGATTTAAATCATATTCCCTTGCCGTCCTTTAATTTGATTAATCATAACTTTTACCAGAGAAAAAACAAGACTTCCACAATGGTTGTTTCAAGCAGGGGATGTCCCATGCAGTGCTCCTACTGCTCGGTATCATCTCTCTCATCCTATGCACCGTTCAGACAGCGTTCCATTGAAAATGTTCTCCAGGAGATTAACAACCAGTTAAAAAAACAAAATATTGGATTTATTGATTTTGAAGATGAGAATTCATGTTTAAACAAACTATGGTTTCTATCTCTGTTTTCAAAAATGAAACAGATTTT
>CAZYDL010000192.1:0-6967 GCA_964646305.1 uncultured Desulfobacula sp.
CCAACAAAAAAGATGTCTGGAATATTCTGGCAAAGGAAACACTTAAATTAAAATCCTCTTGCCTGGTATATGTCGGGTTTCATTCAGCCGGCAGTGAGTACATCCAGGACACCCTTGGCTTTAGTATCCAGAAAAATTCCTTAAAATTCGGCCGGCAGTTGTAAATATCAATAATCTTATTTTTCACCATCACTTCTTCATCTTCTTATTGACAGAAAACAGCTTCTTAATCTATATTGAACGTATAAAATGATGAAGCTTTAATGCTTAGTTGATAACTCCTGGTAAATTCTAAGGATGGGTCTGTTGCTGTAAGCTGAGACTCTTAATTAATCATAAAAAAATCTTTTTCACTATTTGGAGTAAAACAGATGGAAGATATAATAATTTCAACACTTCAAAGGGCAATGGTTGCAGGAACACCTCTATTGCTTGCCACAACAGGTGAAGTGATATGTGAAAGATCAGGCATTCTAAACCTTGGTGTTGAGGGTGTTATGGCAATTGGTGCTGTGACGGCATTTATTGTCACCATGACAACAGGGTCTCCCTGGCTTGGTGTCCTTGTTGCAATTGCCGCAGGCATGACCATTTCAATTATCCATGCCTTTGCTTCCATTACTCTCCAGGCAAATCAGGTTGTATCAGGGCTTGCATTGACCATGCTGGGTCTTGGGCTTTCAGGCATGCTTGGCAAACCCTATGTTGGCAAACCCCTTTCAATTAAAATGGAAGATTGGAATATCCCATGGCTTTCTGATCTTCCATGGCTTGGCAAAATTCTGTTTTCCCAGAGTCCATTTTTTTATCTTGCCATAGTTCTTGCCCTTATATCATGGTTTTTCCTTGAAAGAACACGCCTTGGAATACAGATCAGATCAACAGGAGAGAATCCAAAAGCTACAGAGACCCAGGGAGTTAATGTATCAAAACTCCGGTATTTAAGTGTTCTCATTGGAGGAGGTTTTTCAGGACTTGCAGGAGCACATCTTTCTATTTCATACTCAAAATCATGGATTGAGGGCATGACTGCAGGAAGAGGCTGGATTGCCATTGCCCTGACAATATTTGCCCTGTGGAATCCAGGACGTGCCATCTGGGCAGCCTTTTTATTCGGCGGTATTTTTGTTGTGCAATATCTTTTACAGCCCCTTGGGATTTCACCAAATTTTCTCTCCATGCTCCCCTATATTTCAACACTTTTAATTTTGTTATTAATCAGCTTTAAAGATCCAAAAAAATTAAATGCCCCTGCCATGCTGGCAGAACCCTATAAACGCGGAGAAAGATAAACAAGCTGTTACATAATAGAGAATTAAAAGTTATCTATTATGTAACAGCTTGTAAAAGCATTAAAGGTTAATTCTTGCTTTTTTATTAAATTCCATTAATAATTATCAAATGAATGTCATTCATGCTCTAATAAAAAAGGAGGGAATATGTCAGAATCTATAATATCCATTGATGCAATTTCAAAAGTATTTTTAACAACGGCTCAACACACACTTGAGGCCTGTACCCAGTTGGAAGTCACATACTCCTCCACCATCCAGAAAACACCCAAGGTTTCCATGAAACCTGATCTCACCTGTTTTGTCCAGTTTGATGGCGATTATAACGGGCTTGTGGTTGTAAATTTTTCTGCCAATGCCGCATTTGCAATCTATAAATCATATATGAAAACCATGGGAATGCCGGAAGATGAGATTGCCGCAACTGTGGATTCTCCTGAAGTCACAGATATCATTGGTGAAATAACCAACATGGTCATGGGCCAGCTTACTAAAGATGTTGAAGAAAAATATAATCTAAATGCAGGCTTTGGACAACCTAAAGCCCTGACGCTTAACAGTGCCATTACCCTTGTCATTGATTCTGACTATGGAGAACACAGGCGTTTGTCCTTTAGAATAGGCAATTATAACTTTAGGATTGAACTTGCAATGGAACACACTGAATTTGTTACCTTTGAAAAATAACAAAAAAATATTTCTTATTGTTTTAAACTTGTTTATAGTCTTTGCTATTTCCCTGAATACAAGCTTTGCAATCACTATTCCCGAAGAAAAAAAACTTGGCGAAAAATTCATGGAAATGATAGAAAAGCAGCACATGATATTAAAAGATCCCATTGCTGACCATTTAATTACAAGGGTGGGCAATCACATTCTCTCTTTTTTGCCGCCCCAGCCATTTGACTACACCTTCAACCTTGTGGACGATGATGTATTTAATGCCTTTGCAAGCCCGGCTGCCAATATTTTTATATATAGAGGACTAATAACATCTCTTGATTCCATTGATGAACTTGCAGGAATAATAGGGCATGAAATTGCCCATGCAGTCAGCCGGCATGTCTCTGAATCCATTGACCGCTCAAAATATATCAATATTGGAAGCCTTGCAGGAATGCTTGCAGGAGCCATTATCGCCAGCAAGACAGATGGAGATGCAGGAACTACTATTATTCAGGGTTCAATGGCCCTTGGCCACACTGCCATGCTTGCTTTTACAAGGGAGAATGAAACAGAAGCCGATGAAAAAGGTATCATGTTCTTAAAAAAATCATGTTTTTCTCCAGAAGGGTTAACAACCGGTTTAATGAAAATCAGGGATGCAGATTTCCAGGGAGTTGAGGCAATTCCTGATTATGTTAAAACACATCCAGGAACAGGTAAACGTATTGCCCATGTTGAAACAATTCTTTCAGATTATACCCCCTTAACAGACAAAGCAGTATGCAAAGAGGATTTCAGGTTTGACATGGTAAAATATCGGCTTCTCGGACTTTATGCTGAGATTAAACCCACATTTCATCTATTGAAGACACAACTTGCAGACAATCCTTTAAATCCAGCCATACATTATGGAATGGGTCTTATCTATGCCAGAAAATTCATGAGAAAAAAAGCCTTGATACACCTTAAAAAAGCTCTTGCCCTGAATATTTTTGATCCAATGATACTCCTTGAAATAGGCAGGATTCACCTTCTTGATGGAGAACCGCAAAAAGCTGTCAATGTTCTTGAGGGGATACAATCAGATCCTGTCATGGGAATCATGGCAAAATTTCATCTTGGCCAGGCTTATCTTGAAATGGGCAAGCTGAAACTTGCCCAGAAATATATGAAAATCGTTATTACTAAAAACCCTTTATTATACCCAAAAACATATTTTAATATTGCAAAGATCATGTCCCAACAAAAACAACCAGCCCTTTCCAGTTTTTATCTTGGTCAATATTATTTTAAAATTAAAAATTATAAAAATGCCAAATTTCATTTTACCAAAGCCTTGGATAACCTTGAAGATCCAGATCTCATTAAAAAGAGTAAAAAACTTTTAAAACAGATTGCAGAACAAAAAAAACCTCCTGCCTAAGCTTAATTTATTTTAATTTAATGAATAAAATTACATATATTTGATGTTTTTTTAAAAAATTACTTTACTATAGCTGTTTTTTTTGTATACTATTTCAGTATGCTATTAGGTATAAATACCTATAAAATATAAAAAAATCAAAAATAGAGGTGTCCACAATGAAACTTACAATTGGAAAAAAACTTACCTTCAGTTTTTTGCTTCTTGCTTTTCTTGTCCTTTTATCAGGAATTATTGGAATATTTATCCTTAACAAGGTAACTCGAGCCACTGATACAGTTGTCAAAGAAAAAGTCCCTGTTAAAATCGCCATAATGAGCGCAGAATTGGCCCTTGAGCTGGCTGAAAAAAATATTATTAAATACATCAACGCCTCCACCGATCTTGAACAGATAGAAAAAGAACTTACAGCAAAGCTTGATGAATTTGATATGTGGATTTCCATGGTGAAATATGGGACAGGCTCTGATCAATTCAAAAAAAGTAAATCTTATAAGGTGTACAAAAAGCTTGGTTTACATGTCAGTGTTCCCCCAAGTTCCAAAACCATGCTGACAGAAATAAACAAAGTTGCCAAAGAAGGTATTGCTTTTAAGCAGGGATGCATGGAACTTGTCAAAGCGCATAATGAATATTTAAAATATTCAGTTACAGCAGATGGTAAAAATTATAATCTACCCTTATACCTGCTGATTTTGCAAAAATACAATAACACCTGGTTCAAATCACTTGATGACGCTGTGACGATAGTATCAAAATTTGAAAACAATACTGATCCTGCAAAAGGAAAGATAGGTAATTGGATACACTCCTATAAGGTTGATGATACTGTTTTAAAAAAGCGCATAAAAAAAATAGACAAATATCATAAAAAAATGATGAGTACAGCAGTTAAAATCAATGAAGAAAATGATGCAAAAAGTAAAAATAAATATTTACAAAGAAATCGTGCCAACTCTCTACAAATTAATCGAAATCTTGGAAAAATTAATAACTATATTGAACCGATATATAAAAAGCTTGATACGGTCAAGGAAGAGAAATATCAAACATTGGTCAAGGCTTTAATCCTAATAAATAAAGATCTTGAACATCTTGTAAAAGGTGCAGAAAAAGAGATGACAGCAGCCTTGCAAGCAGCAGAATCTTCCAAAAAAAGCGGGACAACATTTCTTGTTGTTCTGACAATTATTGCTGTTTTAATTGCTGTTGTCCTTGGAATCTACATAAGTCGATATCTAACTAAAAATATTACTGCCCTTGCAGATGTTACTAAACTGATTGCCAAGGGAGATTTAAAAAACAGAGTAGAACTGTCCTCCAATGATGAACTGGGTGATCTTGCAAATGATACCAATGCCATGACCGATAATTTAAGAAAAATAATCAGTCAGATCACAGAATTTTCTCAGCAATTAACAAAATCTTCTACAGATTTAAGTGATCTTTCATCCTCCATGTCCAAGGGCGCAAGTAATGTGACAGGAAAATCTGAATCAGTTGCAGCAGCAGCAGAAGAGATGAGTACCAATATGAATTCAGTGGCAGCATCGTCTGAGCAGGCTGCAACAAACATCAATACTGTTTCCATTGCAACAGATGAAATAAACTCCTCCATTAATGAAATCGCTAAAAATTCTGAAACAGGTAATTCCATAACCCAGGAAGCCGTAGAAAAAGCCGGGAATGCTACTCAAAGGGTTAATGAACTCAGCAGTGCTGCCAGGGAGATTAGCAAGGTAACAGAAGTGATTTCTGAAATTTCAGCACAGACCAATCTTCTTGCATTAAATGCCACAATAGAAGCTGCAAGAGCAGGAGAAGCAGGTAAAGGCTTTGCTGTTGTTGCAGCAGAGATAAAGCAATTAGCCATCCAGACAACAGAAGCCACCAATGACATTAAAGAACGCATTGAAAGCATTCAGAACTCAACTTCAGATACAGCCCACGAAATTGAAGGTGTTACAAAAATTATTGGAGATATCAACGAGATTGTTGGAACCATTGCCGCAGCAGTGGAAGAGCAGTCTGCCACCACAAAAGAGATTTCCCAGAATATGGGACAGGCTGCAACTGGTTTGCAGGACGTTACTGAAAATGTAGCCCAAAGTAATAATGTATCAAGTGAAATTGCCCAAGACATCAGTGAGGTAAATACCAGCAGCAATGAAGTTTTAAACAATTGCGAACTTGTCAATACAAACAGTGGAGAGCTTAAAAAACTTGCCGCAAACCTGCAGGAACTTGTCAGTCAATTTAAGCTTTAATTAGTTATGGGTGATGGATAAAATATTGTTAGTTTACCTTTTATTCATCATCCATATTTCGCTATTTTCATAAAACAACCTTTTAAAAGGAGTTAATCATGGTCAAAAAAACATTAATCAGTATTCTTGGTCTTATCATTATTTCATGCTTTACAGTCAATGTGTTTGCAGAGGGACTCTCACCTCAGCTTTGCAAAGATAAAGTAATAGCAGCGACTCAACTTATTGCAGCAGAGGGTGAGGCAGCATTTGTAAAAATCAAGGATCCACAAGGTGAATTCAGATTTGCAGGCGGGCAAGGCTATATCTGGATACAGGACCTTAATCCAACTATGATTATGCATCCCATTAAACCATCTCTTGACGGAAAGGATTTATCAACACTTCAGGATAAAAATGGGGTTCTATTTTTCATAGCTTTTAACGAAATTGCTGAAGAGAATGCCAAAGGAGGATGGGTAGGATATCTCTGGCCTAAACCAGGTGCTAAAGAGGTCTCTCCAAAAGTTTCCTTTGTTAAACTTGTAGAATACAATGGAAAAGAATATGTGGCAGGGTCAGGAATGTATGATGTAACATCAGCAGATATTAAAAAACAATTCCCCAAAGATGCTGTTTACGAAGATTAACTTAATTTTCAATTTAGCAAATTTCCAATTATAAACTAATGGGCAGTAAGGGGTAAAATTCCAAATCTATTTTCCTCTTGCTGCCAATATTCGAACAGACTCTAAACCATATCAAATCTAGAAAACTGCATGGAAAAGGTTCCTCTGCCCTGGCTGACAGAGCGAAGTGCTGTGGAGTATCCAAACATCCTGGCAAGGGGTGCCGCAGCTTTTATAACCTGAACACCTGATTTTGGAAGTATTGCTTCTACTTTGCCGCCCCGTGCATTAAGATCAGATATGGCATCACCCATATAAGCATCAGGGACAAAAATTTCCACGTCCATTATGGGTTCAAGCAGGGACAGAGAAGCTTTTTCCAGGGCATCTTTACATGCCATGGAAGCGCACACTGAAAAACTCAGGTCCGAACTTCTCTCATCAAAGCTGCCACCTGTAAGTTTAATTGCAAGGTCAACAAGGGGGTAACCTTTAAGAAATCCACCCTCAAGACTTTCTCTGATCCCTTTTTCTATCATGGGAAGATATTGTGCAGGAATTTGTTCATCACTTGTTTTGGATTCAAAAGTAATGCCGTCACCACGTTTTAATGGTTCAAGGATAATAGTGAGATTGGCAAAATGCATCTTTCCTGAGATCTCCCTTTCAAAGACAGCACTGCCCCTGGTTTTTGATTTAAGGACTTCTCTG
>CAZYDL010000193.1:0-6924 GCA_964646305.1 uncultured Desulfobacula sp.
TGTATTAGATTGCGCAAGGGCAAAGCTTTTTGCCTTTGCAAGCAGTTTAATTTTACTTAAATTCATGGCTTCTTCAGCATAATCAAGATCCCTGATTTGGGATTCGGCTGACATGGTATTGATTCTGGAATTGGAAAGATTATTAATGGTTGATTCCAATTGATTCTGGCGTGAGCCGATATTTGATCTTTGCTGGGAAATATAATCCAATGCTGTGTCTGCAAGACCAATGGCAGCCTGAGCACCCTCTTGAGTTGTTACATCAATATCAGCAAAACTACCAAGGGCTTGATCTGAAATTTGAGCTGGATCAATGGAAGAGATGGAGATTTCAATGGTTTCACCCGGAGATATTCCCACCTGGAATTGTTTATCTGTAAAAGCACCAGACAATAATTTTTGACCATTAAACGATGTATTTTGTGCAATATCTGACAAAGCTGCTAAAGAATTATCAATATCCATCTGGATTGCACTGCGGTTTTCAGGTGATTGTGCTGCACTTGCTGCCTGAATAGCTTTGACCCTTATATTTTGAATCAAATCTGTTGCCTGCCCAAGTGCCCCGTCTGCCACCTGTGTGATGGAAATAGCATCATTGGCATTTCTTATTGCCTGGCCAAACCCTTGTGACTGGCTGGCAAGTTTATTGGCAATCACCATACCTGCAGCATCGTCAGATGATCTATTTATTCTTTGCCCTGTGGAGATGCGGTTCAGTGATTCTGATAAAGCCTGCTGGTTTTTTTGTAATTGATATGAGGCAAAGGCACTACCTGTGTTGGTGTTTATTCTTAAACTCATCAGACTCTCCTTTAAATTTTTGCATTCATTTATAATTATAAAGAATTATAAAAATAAATCAACAGATTGTTATAAAACACTAATTTGTGTGAATACCTGCCTTTTTGAGCATCTATTCCAGCGTTGGAAAATCAAATTAAAGGGAGTTAATTTTACAAAAGGATTTAAAAAAAATGGGTTGGAGATCTAAGTATTGAACTACCAGGACTCTTTTTTACGTTCACGGTCAAAGTCACGTTTCATATCTTTTTTCTTAATACTCTGCCTCTTATCGTATAATTTTTTACCTTTACCAAGACCAAGGCTGACTTTGATTTTATTGTTTTTAAAATATATTTTCAAAGGAATAAGAGAATAACCCCTCTCCCTGATTTTACTTAAGAGTTTTTTAATCTCATTTCTGTGAAGAAGAAGTTTTCTTGTCCTCAGGGATTCATGGTTTGTATAATAGGCATATTTGTATGGCGAAATATGCAATTGCCTTAAAAAAATTTCATTATTTTTTATGTCGGCATAGGCATCCTGAAAGCTGACTCTTCCCTCCCGGATGGATTTAACTTCAGATCCTACCAGCATAATTCCAGCTTCATATTCTGATTCAATTAAATAATTATGACGGGCTTTTTTATTGTTTGCTATAATTTTAATGTATTCTGAATTCATCAGCTTTCACCATTCTCAGTAAAAGGAAGTATATCTTTATATTCCTTAAAAATAAATTCAGATATATCGTGAACAGTATTAAGTGTCATTATTTTTTTTAAATTATTTTTTGCTTTAGCTGCATCAAGGTCTCGAATCATTTTCTTAACAATTGGAATGGAAGCTGAATTCATGGAAAAATTTGTCAGCCCCATACCAACAAGTACAGGTATATTAATTGGATCACCTGCCATTTCACCACACATGACAAGTTCAATATTTTTTTTCTTTGCTGCATCACAGGTCATCTTAATCATCTTTAATACAGCCGGATTTAATGCCTGGTAAAGATGGGCAACCCTTCTGTTGCTCCTGTCAATGGCCATGGAATATTGAATCAGGTCATTTGTTCCAATACTGAAAAAATCAACATGTTCTGCAAGGTGTTCTGCTATCATTACAGCAGATGGCACCTCAATCATAACTCCAAGGGGAATATTTGAATTAAAAACCTTGTTTTCAAGTTTAAGTTCTGCCACAGCTTTATTAATGACTTCTTTAACAAGAACAATCTCTTCAACACAGGAAATCATGGGTATTAATAATTTTATATTACCAAATGCTGCTGCCCTTAAAATGGCTTTTAATTGTGTAAGAAAAATTCTTTCATTTTCAAGACAGAATCGCACAGCCCTTAAACCAAGTGCAGGATTTGCTTCTTCAATTGTTGACAAATATGGATTTACCTTGTCACCGTTAATATCAAGAGTTCTTATGGTAACATGATTTGGACTCATCAATTCAACAAGCTCTTTGTATTTATCTAAAAGCTCATCTTCAGTGGGAAACCGCTTTAAATTAAGGTATAAAAATTCTGTTCTAAAAAGACCGATTTCATGTGCACCATAATCTTTAGCTCCAACAAGTTCTTCCACAAGTTCAATATTGGCCATGAGATTCATGGGAACGCCATCTTTGGTTACAGCCGGCAGGTGACTTTGTCTTTCAAGGCCTGCCATATATTCTTCAAATTTTGTCATACGGTCTTCATAGTCAAAGAGCGTATCTTCATAGGGGTTGATGATCAAAGTTCCTGAAGAGCCGTCAACGATTAAAAGATCATCATTTTGAACACTGGAGGTTGCCCTGCCAAGGCCGAGCACAGAAGGAATATTAAGTGATTTAGCAACAATGCTGGTGTGGGAATCTTTACCACCACGATCTGTAACAAATCCTTTAATACGTTCAAGCTGTATCTGACTGACATCTGCCGGGGATAAATCATGGGCCACAATAATGATACGTTTATTAATCTCTGATATTTTAATATCCTGGGCACCAACAAGATATGACATGATCTTGTCTGTGACCTGATCTATATCATTGGCTCTTGCCTGGAGATATTTATCACCAATCTGCTGAAACATGACTTTTATTTTACTTGTTATTTTTTTTAATGCCCACTCAGCATTTACCTTGTCATTGGTAATTGTATCAATGGTCCTGCCATACAGCATTTTATCTTTAAAAAGTACCATATGTGTTTCAAGGATATTAAGGTTCTCACTCAGATCGTCATCAAGGGCTGCAATTATCATTGCATGGTCATTTTTTGCCTTTGCAACAGCTTGCTTGAACCTGTCAATTTCCTTTGCAATGTTTTCATCGGCAATTAAATATTGTTGAACAACATTAACACCCTCTTTATCAACAAGATAAGCCTTACCAATACAAATCCCGGGTGAACCGCCGATTCCTTTAATTATAATCTGTTCAGCTTTAAAAGAAGCCATCTTTATTTTTCTCCAAAACCTGACTCAAAAAAATCAATGAGTTTATTAAGAATCATAATATCTTCCTGGTTTTCAATTTCAATAACAACTTTGGTTCCCTTTACAGCACCAAGTGTTAATATATCAATAATACTTGTGGCATCAACCTTGTCTGAATTTACACAAAGCCAGACTTCATTTTGTGCTGTATTGGCAATTTTTGCAATTGTCCCGGCAGGCCTTGCATGCATGCCAAGATCATTTTTAATTAATGCTGCTTTTTCCATAAAAATGCTTCTTTTTTCTTTATATTCTCTTTGTACAAATGTCAATGCTCAAAGGAGTGTGTATATGTATTGTAATTATTTTTTATGACAGGCTTGTATTTGTTGACCTATTTAAAATATATTGCTAAAATTACCATCAATATGTAACTAATACTAATAAATTTGCAAACACAAGGCAGGATAAATGAAGAATAATAATATCAATGGGAAATACCCCATTAATGATTTTAAAACAGGTGAATCATGGCGATTATTTAAAATAATGGGAGAATGTGTTGAAGGTATTGATTCTTTGCATAATCTTGGCCCTGCAGTCTCTATTTTTGGATCTGCCAGAACCACCAGCGATCACCCGGATTATAAAAAATGCGAAGACCTTGCAGCATTGTTTGCAAAAAACGGCTTTTCAACTATTACCGGTGGCGGTGGTGGAATTATGGAGGCTGCCAATAAAGGTGCTGCAAGAGAAAATGCAGACTCCATTGGATTAAATATAACCCTTCCATTTGAGCAGAAACCAAATCCCTATGCAAACATACAGATTGAATTTAAATATTTTTTTGTCAGAAAAGTTATGTTCTTAAAATATGCCCAGGCCTATGTTATAATGCCCGGTGGTTTTGGAACACTTGATGAAATGTTTGAAGCCATTACCCTGATACAGACACAGCGTATCAGAAAGGTTCCTGTTATTCTTGTGGGAATTGATTATTGGGGTGGCCTTGTCCAATGGATAGAAGAGAGATTGTTGAAAGATAAAATGATATCAAAAGATAATCTTGCTCTTTTTCACCTCCTTGACGACCCTGAACAAATTGTAAAAATAGTCGTGGATTTTCACAAAACCAATCAATCAGGCTAACTCTTATATTTGGATGGCTCGTAGAGGAGCGTATGCTCACAACTTGCCCATATTCAAGGCGCAAAGGCTTTTGCAACCGGAGTATACTTTTGTACATGAGGATTGTAAAAGCATGCAGCAACGAAGAAGATGGGTGAATTTACATCCAAATATTATCTAGCTGCGCCTTTGGAGAAGTAAAAAGCAGTATTTAAAGGCAGTCGCTTGATACCAATTTTGTCCATAATATCTTTTTTCACCTCATCCATGGAAAGAAAACCTTTATTGGAAAAAAAAGATTTACAAAACATTTCTCCCCAAGAATTGAGATAGACTGCGCAATATCCACTTACTTTATGAGCCTGTTTGGGAGCATAGAAATCAATGGAGACAAACATACATACCATCCTGTTTTTCATCAATAACTGATCAAAACTGATATTTTGTCTAAGAAGAGGATGAAAAAAGTCATACATATTTTTATAGAGTTTGCGGATATCATCAAATGTCACATAGGCAGGATTGGGAATAAGATTAATAATAGTATTTTCGTTGTAAAGGCTGTTATTAATCAACCAAGCACCAATCTCTTCAATTGTATCTGCTGATATCAAAGACTCTTCTTTATTTTGAAAGGATTTTGCATTTTTATGTAAAAGCATCCAGGCAAAGGCTTGGTTTCCTTTTTTAATATATTTAAGCTGCAGGCTCTGAAAATGCCTGTCGCTCCTTGACACAAGAAGAACTTTTCCCACTTTTCCAGACTGTTTTGAAAATTCAACAAGAATTTTTCGACCGAGCATGGTACGGTCTTCAGGACTGATCCCTGATTTCCCGGGAAGCAGGCTTTCAAAAGCTTTGTTTATCATTTTATATTTTTTTACCATATATCTTTCAATGACATTGGAGAGTTTAACTATATCGCTGTAACCCCAGGTTTTAAAGTTGCCGATTTCAAAAACCCTTGTTTTGCTCCATCCCCATTCTTTCATACATTTTTCAAGAAGGATTTTTTTAAGACCAAATACTGTATTCTCAATTTGCGAATCCTTTGAAATGCCAAGTTTTAAAAAGAAACAGGTGAGCAAAAGGTTTACCGAGTGTTTATCATGGTTATTTTCATAATACTCAAGAAGGTTTTTCAATAAAATATAATATGAATCATTCTGGGCAAGCTTTAAATGCGCTCCTGCATTCATCCATTCATCTTTATACTTATTGCACAGCAAAGACTGCCTGCCATATTCATAAATAAATTTTTCAAGAAGTGCCATTTTAATTACTGATTTAAATGGGCTTTTCAACCATTTAAACATCTGCCAGATTGATGCGCCGACATATTCACTTGTGGAGATGGCATGGATATCACCAAGATCAATGTACCTCGTAAGAGTTGGGAAACTTGAAACAGTCTTTAAAATACTATTGTAGTAATTAATGCTGATGGAAGTGGGTAAAACTGACCAGAGCGGGATTCTTCCAGCTATGTAGATCATTGTCCTATAAAATTCTTCCTTTAAAAGCCTGGTTTGAGCTGATCCTGAACTCTCAATAGTGGAATCACCAAAATCATTATTTCGCGTTTTAAGGATATCCACCAGAAAAAAAGTCACCTGGGTATTAAATTGTTTGTCAGCCAAATTTTCCAGCATATCAAGTTTTTTTCTAAACAATTCAATGCCTTTGGAAGTAAAATGATTCTCATTTATGCACACCCACCAGTCAATATCAGAATCTGCTGTCTGGGCAAGAGAGCCTGTGCTGCCTATGGTAAAAAGGCCTTCAACCACATGATCCTGGCAGTGCCTGACTATTATCTTTTCTTTATTTATATATTTTTTTAAAACTTCCTGGGCTTCAATACCGGGTGTGTAGTCACAGATGCCAAAAGGCGTTTGATCTGAGATGGCTTTAATGCCTGGAAAGTCAATGTTTTCATGGATGAGAAATGGTATGATTTGAAATAAATCAGCCTGTGCCTGTTTAAAAATATCAAAAGCTGTCAATAAAGAGAGTTGATTTTGATTTAAGAATTTAATCTCACCATAATGGATAAATTCACTGAAAATAAGCATATTGATTTTAGAAACAATTTTCTCATCAATTTGGGGCATATCTTTATGACTGAGTTGAAATTTCCTGGCATTATAATCTATATCACTGGTTTGCATATCAAATTTGATAGAAGAAGGAAATCTGCAGAACCTGGCTTTTACACCATCAAAATCAGTCTTTCCTACATTTGAAGTCACAAAAGAGATTGCTGATAAATTTGAATAAGCAAAAGAGGAACAAAAAAAATTGGTTTGGGTAAAAGATGTTTTTACAATTGTTGAATTAATAAAAGAAGCATCAATCATCTGTGCGTTTGCAAAATTACTATTAAAAATAGAAACATTTTGAAAACTGCATTTTGTAAAGACTGACCCTTTAGCATTAACATTGATAAAAAAAGCATTATCAAAATTAACCATATCAAATTTTGTTTTGCACATATCAATATTATAAAAAACAGCAGCTTTAAAATATGCATGGGTAAACAAAGAGTTTGAAAAATCACAATTATTAAAAATACATT
>CAZYDL010000194.1:0-6884 GCA_964646305.1 uncultured Desulfobacula sp.
GCACTATTGTTGTCCATCATTGCCGCTGCCATTGCAGGATTATATGTTACAAAGAGAATTACCCGGCCTGTTGAACTAATGAGAGAAGGTGCTGTGCAATTTGCAAAGGGAAATCTTAAGGCAAGGCTTGCAGTACCGGATACCCAAGAATTATCCCAGCTTGCTGTAACCATGAACCAGATGGCACAGAACCTTGATGAAAAAATTGAAGCATTTAAAAACAGGAGCATGGAACTTGAAGCTGTCCATGCAAGTATGCAAGAAGGTGTCATTGCCATAGATCAGGATGAAAAAATTATTACAATCAATGATGCAGCCGCAAAGGTATTTGATTTGTCTGCCTTACAGCTTAAGAACAGATATATCCTTGAAGTTGCAAGGAATATTGAGTTTCAAAGATTTATTGAAAAGGCATTGGCAACCCATAAGCCTTTTGATGATAATATAGTGATTTCAAGAGAGAGTGAATTTGTTTTAAACATACACTCCACAGTATTATATGACAGCTCTAAAAAACGCATGGGCACCTTAATTATTTTTCATGATATAACAAGAATGAAAAAACTAGAAACAATGCATAGGGATTTTGCCTCGGATGTATCCCATGAATTAAAAACTCCTTTAACCACCATAAAGGGGTTTATTGAAACCATCCAGGTGATGTCATCCTCAAATAGTACAGAAGAACGTGGGAATTTTTTAAAAATTATTGAGAAAAATGTTAACAGGATGATTGATTTGATCAATGATCTTTTATCACTGTCAAGGCTTGAGCGCCAGCAGGGTACACACATTCAATTTGAAAATCAGGATATGCAGGTTTTAGTCAAAACCGCTGTAAACACCTGTCAAAACACCATAGATGAAAAAAATATCACAATTAATCTTGTATGCCCCAAAGACCTTGCTGCCATGGTTGATCCCATCCTCATGGAACAGGCAATTGCCAATCTTGTGGATAATGCCGTGAAATACAGCGACCAGTCAGGGAGGGTTGATATAACTATTTCACAAAGAACTCGCTTTATTGATATTGTGGTTAAAGATCAGGGTGTGGGAATCAATAGAGAACATCTGTCAAAAATTTTTAACCGTTTCTACAGGATTGATAAGTCAAGAAGCAGACAAAATGGCGGTACAGGTTTAGGTCTTGCCATTGTTAAACATATTGTTCAATACCATAATGGAAAAATCAAAGTCCACAGCGAGAAAAACAAAGGCAGCTCTTTTATAATCACTATTCCGGCATAAATCAGAGAACCTCCTTATATTCATCAGTTTATGAAGAAGCTTGACAAAGTAATATGGCGGTGTATAGTTATGGTGTATACATTATTGAGAGGTGTAACATGATAAGAACACAAATATATTTAACAGAGTACCAGCGTGCTGAATTGATGACTATTTCCAAGGTTGCAGGGAAAAAATTAAGTGAGCTTATTCGAGAAGCTGTTGACCACCTGATAGAAGAAAAAAGTCATAATCGACGGGAAACGGTATTACGAGAGGCTGCCGGGATGTGGAAAAGTCACAAAAATCTTCCTGACTTCAAGGCAATGCGAAGCGAATGGGACAGACAATAATCATGGTCAATCCTGTTCTTCTTGATACGGATGTTCTGATCGACTATTTACGAGGCTATAAAAAAGCTGTAACTTTTGTAAATAAATGTTCTTCTAAAATCATCTTGTCCTCCATTGTTGTTGCCGAGTTGTATGCCGGAGTGAGAACAGATGCAGAGCAAACAGTTTTGGAGAATTTTATATCCCTGTTCAATGTTATCCCTGTAAGTACTGACATTGCACAGGCAGGAGGACTTTATAAACGAACTTATGGAAAATCCCATGGTGTAGGGCTTGCAGATGCAATCATTGCTGCTACCTCCTATGTTGAAAATGCTGACTTAAAGACCTTAAATATCAAACACTATCCCATGATACAAGGCTTGAAACCCGCTTATAAAAAGTAAGAATATCAACGGGTAATGACAAATATGGAATTGTGTGTATTACTAGATTTATTAAGCTGATCAATTTTAACTTTCAGGTCGATTTTTGTTTTAAAATCTGTAATTGGGATTTTATTTGTCGCTGTCATTTATGGTATTTAAAGTTGAACTGTATATTATTTGAAAAGTGGATTTGATTGATCAAAAATAGTACGGGATACAATTTCAACAAGTCATTTATAATATTTTAAGTGGGAATACTTGTTGCCTTAGCCTAACTAATCGTAACTTTACAATAGCTATTTATATTGATATTACAACTTGAAACAGTATTATTGAATTGGCTTGTGTAATAAATATTTATAATCAGATCCTGAGGTTATTAAAATGAATATTTCCTTAACAAAGTGGTTGTCACAAGTCTTAAGTGACACTTTTTGTCTTTCTTATTTGTCAGTGCAAATAATAATTTTTATTATCTTTTGGGTTCACGTTTTCTTGCCTCTTTTGAATAGAAAAAGACAATTCAATAAAATTATTACTGGAATTAATAAAAATGCTCCCAAAAAGGAATCCAGTGGAGAGATAAGACTTTTTATTCAAGAAATAATTAAAAAAACAATTCCCTGGGGGTACGATAGTTTCCAAGAATATAGGGAAGCCTGGTCTCACTCTCGTATTGCTAATGAACAAAAAGCTTGTTCTCCTATTCGGATTAAAGAATTTTTAACAACCGAAATTGTCCTTGATAAAATCCGAAACCAGCGCCTTGCAAATGCACTTCCAGGGATATTTGTTTCAATTGGTATTTTCGGTACTTTCCTTGGTCTTGTACTCGGTTTAACAGAGATCAATCCAGAAGATGTTAAAGATATGACCAAAGGTGTAAAATCCTTAATTGCAGGTCTATCTCTGGCTTTTTCATCCTCTTTATTAGGTATCCTTTTTTCAGTTTTATTCTCTTTCATATATAAAATCAGAATAACTCGACTGGAGAATATATTTATTTTATTTGATGAAACTATATGCAAATGTTTTCCATACCATTCCAGCGAACGATTTTCAGCTCAATATTTAGAAACACAATTGGACATTAAACATGGTATGCAGACCCTTGCTACGGATATTGTAACAAAATTAGGCCCCAAAATTGGAGAGGCCATTGGAGCAGAACTAAACCCATTGAGATATGATTTTTCTTTGTTGTTAGAAAATCTGCAAAAAAACAATTTTGAAACTTCAAAAGGATTGGTTGAACTTTTTGACACTAAATTTAAAGAAGTGTTTAAGGAGCTATCAGTTATTATAAAGGAAACAACAGATGCCCAGTCTGATATTAAAGATCAAATGATAAAATTTGCAGAGAACTTGCAAAAACATTTTAAAGGACAGGCAGAACTAATTGAAAAAACAAGCCGAGCGGGTCAAATCCTCGGAGATAGTTTAGAGAGTCTTGAAAGTATTTCTATTCAGTTGAAATCATCTGCGGATCATGTAGTTTCGGCTGCAACATTGCTTGAAGAATCTGCTGAAAAAGCAAAAAATGGGCATGAAATTCTAAGAGATACCATGACAAAACAAATCGAGGTCTTAACAAAAACAAGAGAAGACCTTACAGCTTCATGGGAGAATATCACTGACAATACCGAAGGTGTCGTTGAATTAATGAGATTAACAATTGGTGAACTCCAAGAAGGTGTTGGAACGAATCTTTTAAAAGCTCTTGAATCATTTGATGGTAAAGTGGCTGAGGTTGCTGAACGATTTAGTGGAACCCTTTTCGAAAATTCAGAGATCATTGAAGAACTTCCAGCACTTTTAGGAGATCTGAATGAAACATTCCAAACAATTGGATCAGAAATTGTTACTCAAAAAGAATTGATTCAGGAATTAAATAAGACCACAAAAGATATTGTTGCACCTAATATAAATGAGGCGGCTCAAGCTGCTAATGTTTTAAAAAATTCCAGTGAAATGCTCCTGAAAATTAAAACAGATCTTCATAACCTGTTTGCCAAAGTAATTCCCAGTTTACAATCCAATTTCAAATTATTGGGCAATGACGGGCCGATGATAAAACAGCTCAAAGATTTGAATGCGAACCTCAACGGATCAGATTCAACGAATAGCAATGAAGCCAAAAACATAGAACACATAAAAGAAATCAGCACACATTTAGGGCAAATTAAAAGCATTATTCAAACCAACAGAGTTTCTGAAAAAAATAATGAAAACGAGGGAATCTTACATTCAATCCTTGCAATAAATGACAAAATTGATGCCATTTCTAAATACTTTAATGATGCCTCTTTAAACACATTACAAGAAAGCCAGATAGCTAATATTAAAATGGCACAAATATTTGAAGAGATTAAACCTATACTGACAAATGAGGCTCTGGTTCAACCAGTAAAAAGAGGGTTGTTCGGGAGAATGCTAAATAAATGATTCTCTCTGTTAAAAAGAACACCAATTCCTGGAATAGAAAAAAGATCCATGAGCATGAAAATTTTTGGGCATCATACAGTGACCTCATGGCGGGTTTATTAATGATATTTGCTCTTACCACAGTTGTAACCATTCTTGACATCAATCATAGGTTGATCAAACCTACTGAAACTCTTGAAAAATGGCAAAAAGTAATCAATGAAATCCGCAACGATAAAGAATTGGCAACCATTTCAAACATACACATTGATCCTGATACTGGTGCATTAATCATCAGTGATAAAAATCTTAGATTCGGATTTGGAGATTCGGACCTTGGTCAAGAAGCTGAAGAAATATTAAAAAAAGCGGTTCCTAAATATTTAGAAATTGTTTCAAAATATCCTGATTTTTTAGAACGCATCAATGTTATTGAGATTGCAGGTCATACTGACAGGAAGGATCACAAGAATGCGAATCCATATCTTTCCAGGAGAAGAGCTGGACAAGTATATCATTTTTTATCCAACGAACCTGCAATGAAACCACACTTAAAATTATTTAATGAAAAAGCTATTACAGCGGGATACGCAGCCACAAGATTTTTTGAAACATCATGTATAGAAGATACTTGTGCCGAAGCAAGGCGTGTTGAAATAACTATTTTGCTTAAAGAAAGAGATATATTAAAAGAATTTCAAAGAATTTTAAAAGATATTATTAATTAATTTATGAAATTTAATTTCAAACCTTTGCATTTAGAAAACATTCTAACTCGAATAAGGGAAAAACACCCCAATCGTGCTGGAAAAGAAATTGAATTAGAACAATCAACCCTTGAGAGAGTTAAAGAAAAACTCAAACAATGCCCCATCGAAAAATTATCTGAGCTTGCATTTAAATTTGATTCTAAAGAAATTCAAGCATGCCTTGAACTACTCTGTTCCAGCAAAAATAATGAAATAGTTAAAAAATGTGCAAAGGTTCTTGTGATACGTCCGAGAAATCAAATCCTTCTAAAAGGATGGTTTAAACTTATTAAAAAGTATCCCCATGCTCTTTTAGAAAACACCTTAAAAAAACTTATTTCGATTAAAACCTTTAAAGTTCTCTTAAGTAATAATAGAGTTTCAACATCCATAACTGACTGGTGCATGAGTGATAAACTTGTAAAAGGAATTATTAAACATTATCAGAAAAACATCCAATTCAAAAATTTTGATATTTATTTACAGGACAATCAAATTGACAATGAATATGGCTTATATAAAACTGCCTGGCGATGGTTTTTATGCACATGCTCTCAAAATAGTCTGAAAAAAGAACGTCCCAAAAGAATCCTCAAAGAATATATGGATGCTACTAATACTGGCTACTTAAAGCAATTTTGTCAGCATTATCTCAATATATTACCACTTATGAGTTTATGGGATAACCAAATCATCACGTTAATATACAATCGATTCGGAGCACCATTTGCCTCAAAAAAGTTAATCGAAACTGAGACTACCTTTTGGAGCAAAGTATCGGAGGAAGCAATACTTCAATTTAATAAATGGATAATGCTTCACCATATTGAATCATTTTTTGAAGGAGAGAGAGCTGATTTTTGGAAAATTTATGTCACGTCAGATAAAGTTTTACAGGTAAAAGAAATTCTGTCTGGCCAAGGATTTCTAATAGATTTTGGCAAATTTGGTGTTGTTGAATTTAAAAAAGTCGGTAATGCTGCTTATGTTTACAACGATTCAATTTTCAAGCAGTTTTGGATACATAGTAATATAAGTGATGGAAGACCTGAAGATTATAAAAGTATAGACGAAACAATAACAATTCCAGGTTGGAATGGTAGGATAATACATCGTGAAAACTGGGAATATAAAACTCAACCAATTATAAATAATCTTCTGAGGATGTAATGAAACTATTTTCAAGAAAAAAGAATAACCAACTCAAGATTTATTACTCTCCACAAGGGATTAATGTACTTTTTGAAGGAGAAAAAATACCTATATTTCCTTTAAACAAAAATGAACCAGATGTTCTTTCTGGGCTACTTCACGAGGGTAGGAAATGGTCTGCATTAGAGAGTTTATGGGAAGAAGAGCTACTCAAATCAGTCGAAGATAATCATTGGCTCGTATCGTATGATATTTATAATAAATTAGATTTAAATGAAGATCGAGAAATATTCAATACCTTTAACTTACCCATTCCAGAAAAATTGCCAGTTGAACTTAAGACCAACTCTCATATTGGTGATAAAGACTTCAAAATTTCAGTCCAGGCCCAGCACCCTGATGTCGGTCAAATAAGCGAAAAAGATTACCCACGTTTCGGACAAGTTTTCTATTTGAATGAGAACCATATTATTCCTTTAACTGTTGATCAAGCTTCAGTTTTTGATGCTGCTCAAGATAGGAGTGCTTCATGGGATATTGAAGATCGAACTTTATACTTAGCTAAAACAAAAAAAATAGCACAAAAAGCCGACGTAAAAATTGATAAA
>CAZYDL010000195.1:0-6878 GCA_964646305.1 uncultured Desulfobacula sp.
CAAGGCAATTACAAATGTGCAGTGGTTTGAAGGGTGTTCATATCCCTATACCAGAAATATTCCTTACTTTTCTCTTTTAACCCTGTTTGACCATGCCTTTGGGATTAAAGACGAAGATTCATCTATAACCATTAAAACAAAGATTGAAAACAGTATCAACACATTAATAAAGGACAGCAAGGATATAATTCCCTATATTGGCACCCTCTATTCATTAAGTTATCCTGAAGTTGAAAGCGTGAGCCCGGAATTCTGGAAATCAAAGCTTTTTAATGCTGTTCTTGAAATATTATCAGCCCTTGCCAGAAAGCAGCCTTTAATTATTTGTATTGAAGATCTTCACTGGGCAGATCCTTCTTTTCTTGAGCTTATTGACTTTATACACTCCAACCTTGATTTACCTATTCTGTTTATATATGTGACAAGACCAATAATTAAAATTTTTTCAGATTTGCAAAAAGAAAAAATAAAATCAAAATATTGGGAAATCAGGATAGAGGATCTCTCTGCTTCTGATTCACAATATATGGTAAAATCCCTGTTAAAGGCAGAAAATATTCCACCTGATCTTAGAACCTTTGTGGAGACAAAAACCCAGGGCAATCCCTTTTATCTTGAAGAGATGATCAATTCTCTTATTGAATCTGGAGTACTTCTTAAAGATGAAGACAACTGGATTCTAAAGCGGGAAATTACAGAGTCAGATATTTCATCTTCCATCCAGGGTGTAATTTCTGCAAGGGTTGACAGGCTTGAATCTCAATCCAAGAGAATCCTGCAGGAAGCTGCTGTAATAGGCAGATCATTTTATTATGAGATTATAAATAAAATCACGAAAATTAAAAAAGATATCAATACCTGCCTTGAGACCCTTGAGGGATCTGATTTGATTAAAGCAGGAAAGAGCAGCACAGATCTTGAATATATGTTTAAACATGCCCTGACCCAGGAGGTTGTATATAATGGTTTGTTAAAGGCAGACCGCCGGGTTATTCATGAAAAAATCGGACAGGTTATAGAGCAGGTTTTCAAAGAGAGATTGTCGGAATTTTATGAAACCCTTGCCCTCCATTTTTCCAAGGGCATTTCCACACTTAAAGCAGTGGATTATCTTGTAAAATCCGGGGATAAAAGCATTAAACGCTATTCTGTTGATGAATCCCACAACTATTTTCAAAAAGCCTTTGATCTAATTATGACCATTGAAGATAAAACTGCAGAAACAGATGGAAAGGTCATTGATATTTTAAACCGATGGGCCCTTGTCTTTTATTATAAAGGAACCTTTAGGGATCTTGAAGAATTGCTATTTTCCCATGAACATCTGATTGATAATATCAATGATAAAGAGACAATCGGAATGTTTTATGCCTGGCAGGGTTTTGTTCTCGAGTTCAGGGGACAGTACAGACAAGCCAGAGAGTATTTAGAAAAAGCTTTGGAAACAGGCCAAGAGATCAAAAGCAAAAAGATAATTGGTTATGCCTGCACCTGGCTTTCCTGGTTATACGGAGATCTTGGCCTGTTTAAACAAGGTATTGAATACGGGCAGAAAGCCAATAAAATTGGAAAAAAACTTAAAGATGACCACTATGTTTATTTTAAATCCCTGGCAGGAATGGGCTGGAATTATTATTGGATGGGCCATGCGTCCGAAAGCATTAAAATTGGAAAAAAACTAATTTTATATGGGGATAAACACTCCCAGACAAGAAGTGTTGCCATGGGATATTTTTCTAAAAGCGGGGGAAATAATAATTTCGGGGATTTTGCCAGGGGAGTTGAATCCTCAAAAAAAGCTGTTGCGGCAGCGGCTGATCCTCTCTATAAGACTGCATTCACTCTCATGCTGTCACTATCATACCTTTTTAAAGGTGATACAAAAAAAGCGGGTAAACACCTTGAAAAAATTATGCCGACTTTTGAAAAATATGGAGCTAAATTTTTTGGGGAGGTAGGAACCTTGCAAAAGGGAGTGATTCTCATTGACAAGGGCTTTATGTCCCAGGGATTGAAAATGCTCAAAGACCTGGAACAGACCTTCATACGCCGGGAGAGAAAAGGCATGCTGCCTATATTAAGGCTGGTCATGGGTAAAATCTATCTTGAAATCATCTTAAAAACCAAGCCCATAGGTTTTTTGACCATAATTAAAAACATTGGGTTTATTATTCAAAATGTTCCGACTGCTGATAAAAAGGCGATGGAGTGGTACTCAAAAGCCATTGAAATTTCAAACAAAACAGGTGCCATTGGGATTAAAGCCCAGGCACACCTTGATCTTGGTGTTCTGCACAAAGCAAAAAAGAGAAAAGAGAAAGCAAAAGAACACCTTGAAAAAGCCATTGAGATTTTTGAAGAAGTTGGCGCCTATGCATTTTTAAAACAGGCAAACAGAGAGCTTAACCACTTGATTAATAAAGCAAGCTGAAAATATAAAAAAAATTAAGGATAATGAACCATAATGGACAAAATTTCCCTGGAAAATATAGTTTTATTCAAGTCTCTCTCTCCACAGGCCCTGAAAGAGCTTGAATCCTCCATGCAATTGAAAACTCTTCTGGATGGAGAGATTCTTTTCAAAGAGAATGCGCTGGGTTCCTGTTTTTATATTATTGTATCTGGTAAAGTAGAGGTGGTTAAAGCTCTTGGAACTGCTGAAGAACGCCAGTTGAATGTAATTGGACCTGGCATGTTCATGGGGGAGTTAAGCCTGATGGTTAAAAATAGTCTGCGAACGGCATCGGTAAGAGCTCTTTGTGAAACACACCTGCTTAAACTGAGCAGGAACAGATTTGAACAGATGATTAAAACACAGCCAACCATAGCATTGAAGCTTATGAAAGAGGTGTGCGAGCGTCTGCGAATCAGTGATGAATCCACAATCCATGATCTGCGCAAAAAAAATACTGAACTGGCAAAGGCTTATAATGATCTTAAAGCAGCCCAGAATGAATTGATAGAAAAAGAAAAATTCGAACATGAGCTAAACTTGGCAAAAGAGATTCAAATGAGCATTCTTCCACAAAAAATTGTTCTTCCCCAGGGTTGTGAGGTGGGAGCTAAAATGGTTCCAGCCAAGGCAGTTGGCGGTGACTTTTATGACATTATTCCTCTGGACGATTTCAGGGTGGGAATTGCTATTGGCGATGTATCTGATAAAGGTATTGGTGCAGCCATGTTCATGGCACAGTTTTGTACCCTGTTAAGGATTGAGGCAAAGCAAAGCCAATCTCCGGCCAGGGTGCTTTCAAGGGTTAACAATCATCTGCTTGAGGCAAACAGTGCCCAATTGTTTGTAACCTGTATTTATGGGATTTATGACAGCAGGGATAATTCATTTAGCTATGCCAGGGCAGGCCATGAACTCCCTTTGATCTTTGACCAGAATAAAAATTTTCACCAGGTCATTCGTCAGAAAGGAACAGCTCTTTGTCTTTTTCCTGATCCTCCCATTGATGTACAGACTATTATACTTCCTTCCAACGGCATCCTGCTTATGTACACAGACGGCGGAACAGATGCCATTGACAGAGACAAAAATCAGTTTGGCCTTGAAAATATGAAACAGACCCTGTTGGAATTTTTTAATTATCCAGCCATGGAAATATGTGAAAAAATAGTAAATAGAATTATCTCTTTTCAAAAGGGAACCCAGTTTGATGATGTCACCATTGTGGTCCTTCGTGCGACATAAAAATTTATCGATATTAAAATTTATATTGGCAGCCCAACCCAGAATATCAGGACATATAACATGGCAAGCAATAGTATAGGCCATTTCTGATGTAAAGGCAGAGACTTGATTTGCAAATCATAACGATTGCGAAGCATCTGCACCAGTATGCTCTGCGAAAACAGAAGAGTAATAAGTATAAAACCTGTCTGATGAACTTTGACTAACCCAGGCCCCATACTCACCAAGAGAAAATCCCAGTTAAAACCCAGGTAATTGCCCAATTGCGGTAATAAACTGCCTCCCCAGTTTATTAAGCGTTCAAAATGGAACCCCATCTCAAAACCTGCAATAATCGGAACAAAACCATAACTCATAAGGTTTGATTTTTCCTGGGGCGTAATTTTTTTAATTGAATGAAAAGCCATATTGCCTGCTGTTTTTATCAATAAAAACGATAATAAACTTGTGACAATCATGGATATCAGATGAAAACTCCATGGAGAAAAATTAAATTGCTGATCAAATTTTTCAATATAGGAGTGAAAATAGCCTGTTTTTTCCAATCCTCTGAAAAATTGTGACCCCATTATAAGTGACGACAGCAGTACCATTATTGAGTCAGGTTGTTGAAAAGTCCACAGCTCCTGCCCTGGAGCCCGTAAATTGAGCACTGGCGATTGATGGGGACAGTTCTTTATACAATTTCCGCAAAGAATGCACTCCTGGTTGTTAGAAAGCACAAAAGGCGCTTCAAAGACCGGGCACCCTGTGTTGCTGTCATTATCAACATAACAGCTTAAATCTTCGCAGTCATTATTGCAGATATTGCAATTGGCGCGCAATTCCACTATTGAACATCTTGAAAAAAAACCAAGCAGCTTGCCAAGGGGACATAAAAAACGGCACCAGATTCTTCTTTTATAAATCAAGGCCAGTATTAAAGCAGGAATAATAATTGACAGAATCATAATTGCTGTAGCCCGTGGTGAAAAAGGCATTGCAAACACTGTCTCACATAAAAAAATAAGAAAAAGACCTGCAAGGGCAAAATATCCTCCATAACTGCGGATAAACTGAGGTATATTTCGTTTCATACCGTAGTTATAACTGATATAAGAACTCACAGCACCCACCGGGCAGACTGCACACCAGATTCTGGCAGCAAGGATACAGCTGAAGATAGCCAATGGCTCCCATAATCCCCAGGTAAGCCCAAGGGAAATATTGGTTCCAGATTTTTGTGAACCAAAAAAACCAAGATAGAGAATCAGAGCAAAAAAGCATGCAGTGATAACTTGAAATACTTTGGGAAAAGCACTGCTTGAAAAGAGTTTACCAATCTGATCCACTTTCAACAGATTAAATTTAAACCCTTGAGTAAGCTGGGGAACCATGCCAATCAAAATATCTTCAGAACTCAGTCTGGTTTTTGCAGTTAAGTTAACAGCCCGCCTTATTACTGCTTTGAGTTCATCTGTATTTCCCGGCCAGTCATAGGCCATAATATTTTTATAGACATCATCTTCAATATTATTAACAGATTTGCCGCTTCTTTCACTATACACTTTAAGCAGATGCTTGATAAGCAGGCGAAGATCTCTTTTGCGTTTTCTAAGGGGGGGAACAATCAAGGTTTGATAGTTTTTGAAAAAATCAAATAGTTGTTTATTAAATCCATTGACTTTTACCTGCTCTTCAAGATCAACACTCGTTGTTGCCATAACCCTGATTGAAGAGCGTATAAAGCTCTGGCTGCCAAGGGGCTGAAAGCTTTTAGACTCCATAAACCCAAGAAGGCGAATCTGGATATTGGCTGACAAATGCTCTATATTTTCTATCACAACTACACCTTCATCACCCACTTCAAATAAACCAAGCCGCCTTTCAGGTGCAAAGGGGAAAGCTGCTTTTATGTGTCCAAACAGGGTGCTGGCCTGGGCAAGTTCACGGCGAATCTCATCACTGTGTTCATGTCTTTTAACAACTCTACCCATATTAACTAACTTGACATCAACACTTAAAAAAGGTGCATTTTTTCTACTGCTGCTGGAGTGAATCAATTTGGCAACATCTATTTTTTCTGTTCCAGGCTCACCTTGAATCAGCACTATGTCATCATTGCTGGCAATTTTGTTGATTTTATCCTGGAGCTTTCTGATGGCTTTGCTCCTGCCGATCAAATTTGCTTCAGACCTTGAATTTTGCTCTATAATAAACCTTTGATATGCTTTTTGTGTTGATGATGCTTTTACAAAATTGGAAGTTTCCATACGCAAACGCTTGGAGAGAATTTCAGAAAGCATCAGGGAAAACCCGGGTATTTCAGATATTAACTGATCAAAGACCTGTTTTGAAATTATTAACAGACTGCTTGGTTTTTGAATGTCAACGGAAGCTGAACGGGGTTCTCCTGTTAATAATGCCATTTCACCAAAACCTTCGCCAGGGCCCAGTGTGTTCAGGGTGACTTCCACGCCGTCTTCAGAAACATGAAACACACGGATTAAACCTGCAATAACCTGATAAAAAGAGTCTCCCTGATCTCCTTCATGTATAATTATTTCACCTTTTGGAAAAGCCACACATTTGGCAATGCTGGCAATTTTTGATATTAATTGTGGTGAGAGAGACTTAAAAAGCTCAATTGAGCCAAGCATGTCTTCCACCTGATTCTGAAGGCTTGATTTTAGATCTTCAGGCGTAAGATTTCCTTTTTCAATGATTATCTGGCCAATGGGTTTGTAAACGCCCTTATCCCTGAGCAGAGTTTGCTGTTCCATGGCTGCACTGAGCATTTGTGCATCACAGATTTTCTGCTCAATTAAGTAGTCGCCTATCTTTTTAAAGGGCATTATTCAAAGGTCTCGTTTCATGGGTCGTATTCTGGTATAACTTTTTAGCAACAGTAGTATAAGCGGAGATAACAAGTAATTGTATGGCGTTTCATATCAGTTGAGATATTATTATCTTGACCATGTTATTCATGTCAAGGATAAATATTGATAATTATTATTACTGTTTCGTCTTTCTCATGGTGAGATAGATATTGGCACTAAAAATCATAAAAGCGCCCAGCCAGCCGGACACAGAAAGAGCAGGGTCCGTTGCAATAACAGGCCCTAAGATGGCAGCCAGTAAAATCCGTGTGGAAGAGATAATGCCTCCTTCAATGGCTGTGACATATTTAAATCCCATGGTA
>CAZYDL010000196.1:0-6866 GCA_964646305.1 uncultured Desulfobacula sp.
CAACAATTGTATACGAAACAGAAGCTTATCTGTCAACTTCTGGCTTTTAATGAAACAAAAAACTAAAAAAGGGTTTCCAGTTAAATCTGGAAACCCTTGTTATTTATGGTAGGCACGAGCAGATTTGAACTGCTGACTTCTACCGTGTCGAGGTAGCACTCTACCAACTGAGTTACGCGCCTTTAATTTTCTATTTAATTAGCAAACGCCCTGGTTTGTGTCAAGAAAAACATATGGCTATTGACCTGTTTCCCCATTTGGATCCTGGTCTGGATCCTGGTCTGGATCTTGGTTTGATTCCATTGGTTCATCAATATTTTGAGAATCATTGTCAAAGACTGGGGGCTGATATTTTTCAATAAACCTGATATTGATAAAATCATCACTTACATCTGAAATCTCCAGACCAAAAGATTCAAAGGTTTTAAGCATAATCATATCTGCAAATTGAGCGGCTTTACCTTTGTAGAACACCTGGATGACAGCATAATCTGAGCCCATCTCTCTGGGCTGCATATTTTCAATTCCCGGCATCTGTTTTAACTTCTGTTTTAATGCAATAAACCTTGTTAGAAAATTTTCTCCCTGTATATTAACATCAAAGGCATGTTCCTGCCTTAAGTTCTGCATCCAGAAAGTATTAATTTTATCTATCAAATCTACAGCTGAAAGCTCTGCTGCCTCGGAAATTGCAAAGATATTTCCCTCTTGTGCAAGATTACTTTTTGCCACGGCCTGAACCCTTGAGTCAATAACTTTTTCTCCTGTTTCAAGATAATATCCCTGGAGATTAATTTCACTGTTAAAGGCTTTTTCTTCCCCCATGCGGTTGATGGCTTCCGACGAGACTACGTTTCCAAAAATAATCATATCAGCTTTCATCTCTCTGCCAAGATCTTTGGCTGCTTTAATATCATATATGGAATCAAAGGTAATATTATAAAAAGAGGGATCAGGGCGAGGCTCTCCACCTCCTGTAATAATAAACTGCTCTTGAGTCATTTTATTGATAATAATTTTTTCAGCAATGGAGTCATATGGTATCGGATTCTTACCCCACCAATATTTGGACAGGAGATCTGATTCTGTTTTTTCCACGATGAAAAACAGAATCACAGGTTTGTCCTGGCTGGTATTAATAATTCTTGCATTGACCAGAGTTTGTTCAAGCAGTGCAAGATCTACCTTTGATTCAACACCCACAAGGTAATGATTATTATTTTCAATACCACCAAGGACGCGGTATGTAATGATATAATCAGATGTATGGGAAAGTATCCGGTCATAAAAAAAATCAAGGTTGGATGCCATGACCTGCCTTGGCACAAGAGAAATAAAAGCCTTTTGAACTGCTATTTCCAAGGCATCTGATACAGCTGTCTGCTTGGCACGCTGTATATTATGATTAATAATTTCTCTATTGCCCGTGGTAACTCCAATAAATACTTCGGAGCTTTTGGCTGCAAATGATGGCCCGGGCATGAATATCATACCAGCCAATAAAACCAGAATACCAATGGCGGCTCGTTTTTTACACATCATTCTTATACCTTTCTCTCAATGGAATAATCGGCAATCTGACATAAAAGTTCTTTGGATTGACTGTCTTGAAAAATATTTAAACATGCCTTTGCTTTTTTTACATGATCCAGGGCTTTTTGTTGAGTATATGCTATCCCTTTATATGTATATAATTTCTCTTTTAATTCTTTAAACAGCTCAGGAGAAAAACTTGTTGCTGTTATGGCATTTTCCATCCATTTCTTATCATTTAAGGATGCATTTGCAAGGCTGTGAATGAGCGGTAAAGTTAGTTTGCCTTCTCGAATATCAGCCCCGGGATTTTTACCTAACTCTTCTGCGCTTGCTGTATAATCCAAAAGATCATCAGCCATTTGAAAAGCCATTCCAAGATTAAAACCATATTGTTCCAGGGCATCTGTTTTCTCTTTGTCAGCCCTGGCAAGGATAGCACCACTTTTACAGGCACCCTGGATTAAAACAGCTGTTTTTCTTTTAATGATTTCAAAATACTCTTTTTCACTCAGATCAAGTTTACCCTTTTTATCAAGCTGATCAATTTCGCCTTCAGACATATCCCGGGTGATTTTTGCAATGACCGATATAATGTCGGGCTCTTTTGTTTTTGCTGCAATGCCAAGGGCCGTGGCAAGAAGAAAATCTCCGGTGAGCACAACCTTTGGAGCTGACCATTTTGTATGGGCAGCTTTTTTACCACGCCTGACAGCAGCTTCATCCACAACATCATCATGCAAAAGAGTGGCAGCGTGCAGATATTCAAAGAGGACAGAAAATTGGATTTCAAAACCATTGTCATAATTGCAGAGCCTGGCACTGTGGATCATTAAAAGGGGTCTTAATCTCTTGCCTCCGCTGAAAAGAAGGTGGGATGCAATCTCTTTAACAAGCCTGAGATTAGGGCTTAAATTCTTCTTAAGGGCAGCTTCAACCCGTTCAAGGTCTGGAGCTGCCTTTTCAATAATTCTTTGTTTTAAACCTTTTGTCATGCAATCACTCCTGCAATATCATATTCAAATGCATCTGTAATTCTTACATTAACAAAGGTATCAATTTCAAGCTCATTTTCATAAATAAATGTCACACCATCCACATCAGGTGCCTGGAACATTGTTCTGCCAATGTATACACCCTCTTCTGGATTTTCCTCAATAAGCACCTCAAATGTGGAGCCAAGATATTGTTCATTTATTGTTTGAGATATCTTTGCCTGGGCCGCCATTATCATATCATGCCTTTTTTCTGCAAGATTTTCAGGGACATGATTTTTCAGATGATGGGATTTAAGGTCATCTGAATCTGAATATGTAAACACCCCGAGATGATCAAATTTGATATCTTTGATAAATTGCATCAAAACTTGAAAGTCTTGTTCTGACTCCCCTGGAAATCCAACTATAAGAGTTGTTCTTAAGGCAGCCTGGGGATCAACTTGTCTAATAGTCTTAAAAAGCTCGTAAAGATCTTCGTTTGTATATGGTCTTCCCATTTTTTTAAGTATGCTGGAAGAAGCATGCTGGATTGGAACATCATAGTAGGAACAGATGTTTGTATGGTTTTTTACTGCCTGTATGACAGATCTGGTCAAAGTTTTTGGATGGGTATATAAAAATCGTATCCAAGCATGGTCATTATGCATTGTATCTGCCAGAGATGTCAGGATGCTGTCAAATCCTGTTTTATCCTGCAAATCCTGCCCATAATCTGTTGTGTTTTCAGCAGTTAGGATAATCTCTTTAATGCCTGAGGCAATCAGGTTTTTGGCTTCTGTACAGATCTCTTTTCCCGGCCTTGAACGCTGCAATCCTCTAAGTTGGGGAATTATACAATAGGTGCACTTTCTGTTACACCCTTCTGAAACCTTGATATAAGCATAAAGATCTGAAGTAAGATGCCTTGGTTCTGAAAGATTTTGAAATTCTCTTTTATTGGGATCTGGAAAAATAGTTAAGGTTTTTACCTGTCTGTTCTCTACAGCTTCAACAATACTGTCACATGCTCCAGTGCCAAGGAAGGCATCCACCTCAGGCAGGGAGGATGCAAGATTTGCATCATCTTTATATCTCTGGGCAAGGCAGCCAGTAACAATAAGTTTTTTACATTTTCCTGTTTTTTTGAACTGGGCCATGTGCAAAATTATCTCAACAGCCTCATCCGAGGCTGTTGAGATAAATGTGCATGTATTAACAATGATCACCTGAGCAAGGGAAGAATCATCTGTCAAGCTGTGGCCTGCTGCCACAAGTTTTCCCAGCATGATCTCGCTGTCAACCTGATTTCTTGAGCAGCCAAGGCTTTCAAAAAAAATTATCATATTGCCTTGGTCATCAAATCTCCAAGCTGTTTGGAAAACCTTGCAGGGTTATCCAGTTTACCACCTTCGCTGATGACGGCAATATCAAAAAGAAGGTCGCTGTAATCTTTTAACACCGGGTTGGTGGTGTCGGTTTCAAAAAGTTCTTTGATTTTACCCATGACAGGATGATTAACATTGACTTCCATGACACGTTTCTGGTCTGGAGTTTTCTGACCCGAAGCTTTCATGATTTTTTCCATATAGGCGCTCATGCCGTAATCATCACCGGAGAGACATGAAACAGAGTCCTTAAGACGGTTGGATACTATAACATCCTTAACCTTTTCTTCAAGCTTGCCCTTGAGAAACGATAAAAGAGCTGAATATTCATTTTTCTTGTCATCGTCAACCTTGTCAAGGTCAAGATCCCCTTTTTCCGCACTTTTAAGTTTCTTCTCCTTATATTCAGGCAGGGACTGGGTAACCCATTCATCAATGGGATCAATCATCAAAATAACTTCAAAATCCTTTGCTTTCAAGGATTCAAGCAGGGGTGAGTTCATAAGGGATGTCAAATTTTCACCAGTGAGAAAATAGATCTCTTTCTGGTCTTCTTTCATGTTCTCAATATATTCATCAAGGGAAATATATTTATCACCTGACTTGGTGGTTTTATATCTTAAAAGAGCAGCAAGTCTCTCCTTATTTTCAAAATCAGTTGGAATTCCAGCTTTAAGAGCCTGGCCAAATTCATTGAAAAACTCTTCATATTTCTCTTTTTCCATATCTTCAAGAACGCCAAAAATCTGTTTGACAAGGTTTTTCTTTATATTTCTGACAAGACGGTCTTCCTGGAGGATTTCACGACTTACATTAAGATTCAAGTCTGGAGCATCCACAACACCCTGGACAAAGCCTAGATACTCAGGCAGCAATTCCTTGCAGTCATCCATGATAAATACACGTTTGCAATAAAGCTGCATTCCATGTTTTCTTTCAGGGCGAAACATATCCATGGGAGCCTTGGAAGGCAGATACATCAAGACATCATACTCTGTTACACCTTCAAATCTCTTATGAATGGTTTCAAGGGGTTTATCCCAGTTATGGCTGATATGTTTGTAAAACTCTTCATGCTCTTCATCTGTCACATCATCCTTTGATTTTGCCCAGATGGCTTTTCTGGAGTTTAAGGTCTCATCCTTGTTAACTTTGTGAAAGGTATCTCCAATTGGTTTGCCGTCTTTATCCTTAATAATCTCATTTTCAGGAATAGGTTCTGACTTTTCCATATTCATGATAACAGGGTAGGTTACAAAATCAGAATGCTTTTTAACAATATGCTGGATGGTGTATTCTTCTGTAAAGTCCTGGTCACCATCTTCAAGATCTTTCAAGAACAAGGTAACATCAGTTCCCCGCTGCTCTTTTTCAACCTCCTGAATTGTATAAGACCCCTGTCCGTCAGATTCCCATCTTGTACCCATGTCTTCGCCCGCTGCCTTTGTGTCAATTCTGACTTTGTCCGCAACAATAAAAGAAGAGTAAAATCCCACACCAAACTGCCCAATGAGATCAGTTGACAGAGTATCTTCTTTTTTGGAATTTTTCAAAGCTTCCATAAATGCTGCTGTACCTGACTGGGCAATGGTTCCAATATTGTCATTGACTTCATCAAAACTCATACCAATTCCATTATCTGAAACCTGAAAGGTATTGTTTTCTTTATCAATGGTGAGACGGATATTATAATCATTGTCGCCACTAAAAAGATCAGGGTCTGTCTGCTCTTTGAATTTTGCCTTGTCAATGGCATCGGAAGCATTGGAAATAAGCTCCCTTACAAAGATTTCCCTGTTGGAATATAAAGAATTGATAATAAGGTGCAAAAGCTGCTGCACCTCTGTTTTAAATTTACGTGTTTTTTTTGTTCCCATTACTTAACTCCTTTAAATTTCTATTTTAAAATTATTACTAATAATATATTTCAATAATAATTGTAGCAAAAACCAAAATGTCAAGACAGGTCATGGGAATTTAGAATATTTGCCATAAGAAATTTCATATAACCGGTTACAGGTTAATTACCATATGTCCGCTGGATGGACATTGCAGCAAGTTCTACAAATTACCTGCGCTGAACCAAGTATTAAAAGGTTCAAATCTAATATAAAGGGTGATATGATAACAAGTTGCAAGACAGGCAAAGAGAAAAATGGTTCCGGCTAAATTACAAAGTTGAAAAAAAAGAGGTATAAGAATGAATGTCTGCTCTAAAGGAAATGTTTTAACAGAACTGCTCCAATTATTAAAACTGGAAAAAATCGAAAAAAATATTTTCCGTGGACAAAGTCAAGATCTTGGATTTGGTAATGTCTTTGGTGGCCAGGTCGTGGGACAGGCTTTATCGGCTGCTTCCGAGACAGTGTCTCTTGACTTCCATGCCCATAGTCTCCATGGATATTTCATGCTGGCAGGGGATGCCACAAAACCCATTGCCTATACTGTGGACTGCATCCGTGACGGGAAAAGCTTTGTCACCCGCCGGGTGGTGGCGGTGCAGAATGGTCGTGCTATTTTTTCCATGGCTGCCTCTTTTCACAGGCAGGAACAAGGATATGAGCACCAGGACTTGATGCCAAAAATTGATGGACCCGAAGACATAGAGTCTGAAGTTGAAATGGTAAGACGTCTTTCCCATAAAATCCCCAAGACAATTCTTGAAAAACTGCTGTGCAAAAAACCCATTGAAATAAGGGTTGTCAATCCAATGGATGCTTTTAATCCAAAAGTCATGCCTCCAAAAAAATATGTCTGGTTCAGGGCCATTGATAAAATTCCGGATGATGTGGCAGCCCATCGGTATATGCTTGCGTATGCCTCGGATTTTCATCTTGTGGGCACATCTCTCTATCCCCATGGTAAAACCTTCTGGTCTCCGGACATGCAGGTGGCAAGTCTAGACCACTCCATATGGTTTCATGGGGAGATTAAAATGGATGACTGGCTCCTCTATGTCATGAAAAGCCCC
>CAZYDL010000197.1:0-6848 GCA_964646305.1 uncultured Desulfobacula sp.
CTTATAATCCTTTCCATCAATAATTGGTAAACCTTTACTAATAACTTTTAATTTAGGTTTAAATTCAGAAAATTGTTTTATTATTCTTTTACTTGTTCTTTTATTGTATACAATTAAATATAAAGCATTGCGCATAATATCCAGTGTAATATGTTTAACATTACTTTGTTCCAATCCTTTTTCAAACTTTATTGAATCTATTAAACACTCTTCATAGTCAGAACCAGTTAAAGTAAGTAAATAAGGAATTTTAAATTTTGAGGATATCTTTTGTACTATTTTACATTTATAAGCATGAAGTCCATGGATGATATCTGGATTAAAATTTCTAATTTCATCAAAATCAATTTGTTTTGGCATTCTTATTAAAATTTTATGATCTAATTTTTCAAGGCCTATTGCAATTCTTTTGGCACATATTGAGTTGCCTGAAATAATTGGAAAAAATGTAGGTGTTACTATTAAAATTTTGAGTTTCTTCATTGTTATTCTTTTAAAAATTGTGTTTAAGTGTATAGGCGGTGCCTCCTTTGGTTAATTGTTTTAGCAGTTTTCCAGAACTTAAAAACTCAAAACAAAAGGATACACACACCATGAGAAAAGATAACTTAACCGGCATAAAAAAGCCAGAAACATTTAATCCAATGAAGCAGGAAATACACAATGGAGCCAGGAAATTGTTAGCAACTGCTTTAGAAGTAGAAATCAATAATTTCCTGGAACACTATTCCACAAAATCACTAAATATACAGAAAAATATTGATTTCAAATTGCGAAAATTTGACGACCAAAATAGTGTAAAAACACAACTTATAGATTAAAAATAAGCTGGTTTCTTGACAAAAATAGAGATCATGGCCTATAAGTTCCAATTATCTGCCTGATAATACAGGCATCTATTGGGGACAGAAACCATGGAAGACGAGATTCAATATCAAAGTAAGACACAGAAGAAAAAAGAAGCTGAAGAACTTCAGAGATTAGGATTGAAGCTCAACAGCCTGTCTGCTCAACAATTGGAAAATATTGAGATTCCTAAAAATTTGAAGACCGCCCTTATAAAGGGCAAGTCAATTAAATCCAATATCGCAGGCCGACGGCATCGACAGTTCATTGGCGCTTTGATGCGGGATGTGGACCCAGAATCCATCAGTTTGGCATTGCTGCAAGCTGAAGATGGAAATCTTGTTGAATCCAAAGCTGCGAAAGAGTCCAGGGTGTGGTCAGACAAGCTGTTAACAGGTGGCCCGGTTAAGATGGAGGAGTTGCTGTATGAATTTCCAGGGCTTGAACGCCAGAGGCTGAGGCAGTTAGTTAGAAATATTAAAAAAGAAAAACCAGGGACTAAATCTTCCAAATCCAGAGGAACCCTTGAAAAGCTTATTATGGCAGAAATAAACTCAAAATGAGTCAGTCATAAAAAAATTACGCTCAAGGATAATTATCCTTATTCTGAATTTTCTTCCAATCCCACATCTTGTACCGGTTCTTATCCAGAAAGAGAGTTCTGATTAACAATTTTAAAAACCTTGGCTGAACTCTATTTGCAATTTTTTGGGTAGGATCAACTGGCATAAACAACAATAAAAATATTTAAAATTATTGATAAATTGTCTTAATGCTCTTTTCTTTATTTACTCTTTCTATGCTGAGAATCGCATGCTTCTTAACATTTGAAATATGTTGTCTTAAAATTTTGACAGCATTGTTAAGTTTAGAATCGACAATATAATCATATAATTTTATATGTTCTGAATCAACTGTATCCATAGGGGTTACAAAAAGAATATTACCACGATACTTAAGATATAAAAGATCAAAAAGTGAATTGAGAGTATTAATTTGTATTGAACATCCTGAAAGTTTGGCCAGAACAAGATGGAACTCCATATCTTTTAATAGCCGGTCTTTTAGATAAATATCCCGCACAGCATCAAGATGATTGTCCAAGGCAGTTTTTAATAACTTTAATCCTTTTTTATCTATTTTGGCTATGGTTACAGGTAAAAGTGATGTTTCTATTAATCCCCTGAAATCATAAATCTCTGTAATTTCCTTTAGACTTATTTTTTCAGTATAATATCCTCGATTGGTCTCATGTCTGACAAGACCTTGATATTCAAGCCTCTTTAAAGCCTGTATCACAGGAGTTGTACTCATTTTAAGGCGACTTGCAAGCTCACCGTAAGAAATTTTTTGCCCAGGTATTATTTCATTTAAAAAAAACATCCGACGAATACCCATATAAGCTTCATGGGTAAAATCATCTTTGGTTTTTTTTCTATTTTTTTTTAATTGCTTCATTAGCTCAATAAATATATCAAGACTTTGATAAAATCAATTAAAAATGCAGCATAGATTTTTGGAATTAACTTGACTTTTGGTTATTAAAAAAGATAAAAGCTACAAATCTGATTAAATATTTAATCAGATTTGTAAAAAAATATAAAAATACCTTTAAAATTCAGGAGTATAAAGTGGCTTTATCATTTATGGAAGGCAATGAGGCATTGGCAAGAGGCGCAATTGCTGCCGGATGTAATTTTTTTGCAGGATATCCTATCACCCCTGCAACAACAATTTTTAACAATATGCTTAAAATGCTGCCGCCAAAAAACGGTATATGCATCCAGGGAGAAGATGAAATAGCCTCCATGGGATATTGCATTGGTGCTTCTATGGCAGGAAAAAAAGCACTTACTGCAACCTCAGGGCCTGGTATAAGTCTTTACAGTGAACAGATCTCCTTTGCCATAGGAAGTGAAATCCCTCTGGTGATTGCTGATGTACAAAGGCTTGGGCCATCCACAGGCTCTGCAACAAGGGGTGCTGACAGTGATATCCAGTTTTTGCGCTGGGGAAGTACAAGTGGAGTACCTGTTATTGTGCTTGCTCCAACTAATGCTCTTGACTGCTATGAACTTGCTGTTCATGCCTTTAACTATGCAGAAGAATTTCGATGCCCTGTTTTTATTGCTTCCAACAAGGAAATCGGTATGAATAAAGAGAGTTTTGATGTGGATTCCATCACTCTTCCGCCAATAGTTGAAAGAACTCCATATACAGACAATAATTATCTTCCCTTTAAAGCCCAAGATGATAAAGCACCGGCATTTCTCCCCATTGGTGGCAAAACACTTGTAAGACAGACTTCATCAACCCATGGGCCCGACGGTTATATTACGATTGACCCTGACACTATTGCAAAAAATCAGGCAAGATTGAGAAATAAAATTCATTCTGCCCGAAAAAGAATTACTCTTTTTGAAGAGAGCATCAAAGAGAACAGTGATACTCTAATTATAAGCTATGGTGTAACCTCCCGCGCTGTTAAAGATGCTGCAAAAAATCTTGAAAAGAAAAACAAACCAGTTTCCACCTTAACTTTAAAAACTCTCTGGCCTGTTCCTGAAGATCTCATAAAAGAGAAAGCAAAAAACTTTAAAAAAATTATAGTAATTGAGATGAATCTTGGACAATATGTTAATGAGATAGAGAGAGTTTTAAAAGATAAAACAATAAAATTCTACGGTCAGATGAATGGTGTCTTGATCTCGCCTGCCAAAATAGAGGAGGTCATTGAAAATGCATAGTAATCAAAACAGGGTAAATACCTATTTAAATAAAAGCAGACCTCTTGTTTACTGTCCTGGATGTACCCATGAGAATATAACAAAAGCCCTTGATAAAACCTTTGCAAAATTAAATCTTGAGGCTGATAAAACTGTTATTGTTACGGATATAGGGTGTTCAGGTCTTTTTGATACATTTTTTAATGTTCATGCCCTTCATGGCATTCACGGACGGGCTTTAACCTATGCTTCGGGTCTTAAACTTGCCAACCCTGAGCTTAATGTGATTGTGACAATGGGTGATGGCGGTCTTGGTATTGGGGGCGCTCATGTACTTGCTTCCTGCCGGCGCAACATTGATATTACCCTGATTATTCTAAATAATTTTAATTTTGGCATGACAGGCGGACAATATTCCACCACCACACCCTCTGATGCCATAGTTGGCTCAGAGTTTTTAAACCAGGCTGAAATTCCTCTTGATATCTGTGCAATTGCAAAGAGTGCAGGAGCCTCTTATATTACAAGATGTTCAGGACTTGACCGCGATCTTGATCAGAAAATTGCCGCTGCAATGGAGCATAAAGGTTTTTCCATTGTGGAAACCCTTGGAATGTGTACCGGACGTTATACAAAGAGAAACAAACTAACCCCAAAAGTTATTGACCAGACCATTGAAAAACTTGAACAATACTCTGGTGCCATTGAAGAAAACCAGCGTCCTGAATATGGACAACTCTATAGGGACCTTGCCGGTAAAAAAACCAGCTTTCCTGAACCTGTTACCTTGGAAAAACAATTTGATTTTAAAGATTATCAGCGCCAGGAGGTTGTGATCCTTGGCAGTGCAGGAATGCGCATTGTTACAGCAGGAGATATTGTCTGTTATGCAGGTATGAATGCCGGCATGAATGTATCAATAAAAAATGATTATAATATCACTGTTCTGAGAGGACAGTCTGTAAGCGAGATTTTGATTGATCCAGACAAAATTGGATATAGCGGTATTGAATCTCCAACTATTGTACTTGCATTGAGTGATGAAGGGGTACAGAGAAGACAATATATATTTTCCAGTTTAAAACCTGATACCTTTGTTTTAAAAGAGAAGAGTGTATCAATTCCTGACACAAAAGCTAATGTTGTTGAAATTGATTATAAAAAATTAAAAATCAAAAAACAAGATTGGGCACTGGCATCTCTTGGTATACTGGCAAAAAACAACAAAGCTATTAATAAACAGATGCTTGAATCTGCTTTAAAAGCACGTTTTAATGAAAAAGTCTATCATATTGCCATGGAAACAATAGACAAAACTCTGGATCATCATCAAAACAATACAAGGGCTTAAAGGAGTGATATTATGAATGGATGGATGGGAAAAATTCTCAGAATTGATTTAACTGAGAAAAAAATAACAAAAGAAAGCTTAGACCCTGAAGTTGTTAAACAATATATCGGTGGAAGAGGTCTTGGAATATATTTTCTGAATAAAGAGCTTGATCCTGAATGCGATCCTTTATCTTCTGACAACCTGATTGTAATGGCAACAGGGCCTTTGACTGGAACCGGTGCGCCAACTGGCGCGCGCTATATGGTGATGACGAAATCTCCTTTAACTGGTGCAATAACCTGTTCCAACTCCGGAGGAATGTTTCCACGGGAATTTAAAAAAACCGGATTTGATGCATTGATTATTTCTGGAAAAGCAGAGGAACCTGTATACTTAAATATTGATAATGACAATATTGAACTTTGTTCTGCAAAACATCTCTGGGGTAAAACTACCCATGATACAACTGATCAGATATTAAATGAAACCAGTGCAAAATCAAAAGTTGCCTGTATTGGCCCTGCCGGGGAAAAGCAGGTCTTGTTTGCTTCCATCATGAATGACAAAGACCGTGCTGCCGGAAGATCCGGAGTAGGTGCTGTCATGGGTTCTAAAAACCTGAAGGCTGTTGTGGTAAGAGGGAAAGAGAAAATCCAACTGGCAGATAAAGAAGAGTTTAAAGCAGTCAACAAAAACATTCTTGATAAATTTAAATCAGAGATCAAGAAAACACCACTTGGTTTGACTATTAATGGTACTGCCGGCGTGGTAGTTGCCACTCAGCATCTTGGTGTGTTGCCCACAAAAAACTGGCAACAGGGAACTTTTGACGGCTGGGACAGTATCCAGGGTGAGAAACTGACTGAAAAATATCTGGTAAGTAATAGCGCCTGTTATGCCTGCCCCATAGGGTGTGGCCGTAAAACAAAAGTTGATGATCCTGAATATGCCGGATCTGGTGAAGGTCCTGAGTATGAAACCGTTTATGCCATGGGTTCAAACTGCATGATTGACAATCTTGGAGCCATTACCAAGGCAAATTACATCTGCAATGAGCTTGGAATGGATACCATTACCATGGGCGCCACAATAGCATGTGCCATGGAGCTTTTTGACCGGGGATATATTACAAAAAAAGAGATCGGCTTTGATCTTCACTGGGGAGATGCAAATGCTCTGGTGGAACTTACCCGCAAAACTGGAAACCGGGAAGGTTTTGGAGATATGCTTGCCCAGGGCAGCTTTCGCCTTGCAGGCCATTATGGTCATGAAGAGTTGTCCATGACATCTAAAAAACAAGAATTCCCAGGATATGAGCCCCGTGGAGCCCAGGCCATGGGACTTGCTTATGCCACTTCACCAATTGGAGGTTCCCATATGCGCGGTGATCCAGCATATTTTGAACTTTTTGGTATTCCAGAACCTATGGATCCCCATCAATGGGAAGGCAAAGCTGCTCCGACAATTTCCTTCCAGAATCTTTCAGCTATTATTGATGCAGCAGGATTATGTATCTTTTTTGCAGTGAGAAATCTTGCTGAGAAAAAATTAAGTGTGGAGCCAACAGGTATTTTACAATATTTAAATGCTGCCACTGGAGCTGACTATACACTGGAAGAGTTAATGCAGGCAGGAGAGAGAATAATTAATGCTGAAAGGCAGTTTTTAGTAAAAGCAGGGTTCTCCCGAAAAAATGATTCTTTACCCCGACGTTTACTGCAAACTCCAATGCCCAAAGGTCCTGCAAAAGGAAATGTGTGCCATTTAGAACCTATGCTGGACGACTATTACAAAAAGCGAAACTGGACTGAAGACGGTGTACCCTCAAAGACAGCACTAAAAAAACTTGGTCTGTTATAAATATTAAAGTTTAAGCTGGAATTTTAATAAAATTAATGAAAATAGAAGTTAAATTATTTAACGAATTGCAGCAGTATAAACCC
>CAZYDL010000198.1:0-5311 GCA_964646305.1 uncultured Desulfobacula sp.
CCCGGCCCTCCACCAATAACAATAATTTTTAATGCCATGTATCCATCTCCATTTTTAAAAATTTATATTGACAATACCATTATTGCAAGGTATTTTTCAATAATAAATAAATAAATTTGTTTTTCCATAAGTTTTTATTAAAAAAAACGAGGAAATCATGAAAATCGACAAAACAAACATAGACATTATCAGGGAATTAAAAGAGGGTAAAAAATCCTTTAAAAAAATTGCTGATAAACTTGCCATCACAGAAAACACAGTCAGAACCAGGGTAAATAATCTCCAGAAAGAGGGTGTCCTTGAAATCTGCGGTCTTGTTGATCCCGCCACTCTGCCCGACCATCGTGTTGTTATCATAGGCATAAAACTCACTGAGATGGATCTTGTTGAAAAAGGTGAAGAGATCAGCAAACTTAAGGGGGTCATCTCTGTAAACGTTGTTACCGGCAGGTATGATCTCATGATTCTTGTTCTTTTTAAAAAAGGTTTTGGCCTGCTTGAATTTTATACCCAGGAGATTTCGAGTATAAAAGGAATTGGATCTGTGGAAACCTTTGTTGTGTATAAATCCTATAATCTTAAGGTTCCCTATATTTTCTAAAAGGATAAGTCATGGCCAAGTGCTTGAAAACCACACCTTTACATAAATGGCACAAATCAGCAAATGCCAATATGGCAGATTTTGGCGGATTTGACATGCCTCTCTGGTATGAAAATGGAGTTAAAAATGAACACCTTGGAGTTTTAAAATCTGCTGGAATCTTTGATACAAGTCACATGGCCTGTATCAATGTTAAAGGAAAAGGTTCCTTTGAATTAATAAATTATTGTTTTACAAGGGATATTGCAAAATTAAAGACCGGACAATGTATATATGGAGCTTTTCTTGATATTAATGGTCATTGTATGGATGATGCCATTATTTATAAATTTGACCATGATTTTTTCATGATATGTGTCAATGCCGGCATGGGAGCAGCCATTGCAAGCCATTTAGATTCAAACAGGATAAAAGGCCTTGATGTAAATATTGAAGATCTGTCCGGGAAAATTGCAAAAATTGATATTCAGGGCACAAACAGTGCAAGAATTCTTTCCAAGCTCATAAAAAATCCTGATATGGTTTTTAAACAGATGCCCTATTTTTCCTTTAAAGGTAATTTTGATGAATCACTGTTTCATAAATATGGATTTTATAAATCTGGACCTAAAAAATTAAATGTCCAATTAAAGGATGGCACTCCTCTTCTATTATCAAGATCTGGATATACAGGGGAATTTGGTTTTGAAATATTTATCAGCCCCAGTGCAATTGTAAAATTGTGGAGAGATATTTTAAAAACAGGGGAAAAATTTGGTATCACAGCATGTGGTCTTGCTGCCAGGGATTCCCTTAGAACCGGGGCATGCCTGCCCTTATCCCATCAGGATATTGGCAATTGGAAGTTTATAAATCATCCATGGGATTTTGCCCTTGCCTTTAATAAAGATAAAACATCTTTTACAAAAAAATTTCTTGGGTCTGATGCTCTTTTATCCCATAATAATGATTCATTTACCTATCCTTTTGTGGGAGATTCCCTGAGGAAAATAGCACCTGGAGACAACACCCAGGTTATTGATGGTAAAGGTAATATCATAGGAAAAGTCCTGACCTGTGTAACTGATATGGGGATAACCTGGCATAATGACACAATCATAAGTATAAATTCACAGAATATTCCTGACGATCTGAAAATAAAAGGCTTGAGCTGTGGTTTTGTCATGGTTAATAAAAAGCTTAATGCCGGCAGCAGCCTTGATAATAATTTTCCATTAACACTTAAAGAGGGAAAAAGAGCTATAAAAGTTTGTATTGTAAAGGATATAAGACCGGATAGAACAGCAAGAAAAAATTTGAATTCTTAATTTAAAACAATAATAACCTGAGGGTCAGAAACTTAACAAATAAAACAGAGGGGGTATCATGAAAGAGATTAACGACCTTAACTTGCCTGAAGATTTAAAATACACAAAGGATCATGAGTGGGCAAAAAATTCAGATGGAATTATAACAATTGGAATAAATGACTATGCCCAGGATCAGCTTGGAGAGATTGTTTTTGTGGAACTGCCCGAAGTAGGCGACACCTTTGCAGAAGATGATGAATTTGGAAGTGTGGAATCAGTAAAAGCTGTTTCAGAAATATTTATGCCCATTGCAGGGGAAATAGTTGAAATAAATGAAGGACTTGAAGATGCTCCAGAACTTGTCAATGAATCCTGCTATGATAACGGCTGGCTTATCAAGATAAAACCCGATGATATATCCCAGTTTGAAGCCCTCCTTGATAAAGGTGCCTACCTTGACATGCTGAAAGGATAAAAACCATGCGCTATCTTCCACACACAAAAGAAGATATTGAAAGTATGCTTAAAGTTACAGGCCTTTCCAGTCTTGATGACCTGTTTGACAGCATACCCGATGATCTTAAAACAAAACAGGGGATTGATATCCCAAAAGCTTTGTCTGAATGGCAGCTTGATACCCACATGGAAAAACTTGCATCCTTAAACTCTGCAAATAAAGATTATAAATATTTTATGGGTGCAGGCTCCTATGATCACTATATACCTGCCATTATCCCCTATCTGATTTCAAGATCAGAATTCATGACAGCTTATACACCTTACCAGCCTGAAGTAAGCCAGGGAACCCTGCAGGGTATTTATGAATTCCAGACCATGGTAACACAGCTTCTTGGTATGGATGTTGCCACGGCGTCACATTATGATTGTGGAACTGCCCTTGCTGAAGCTGCCCTGATTGCCTTGAGAAAATCTAAGAAATCAAACAAGATTGCTGTCTCTTCCCTTGTTCATCCAAGCCACAGGCAGATCATACAGACATATATTGGACCTGCAGGGTATGAAATTGTTGAAATTCCCTATACAGACAAGGGTGTGACAGATATAAAAGCCCTTGAAAAAATGGATGATATTGCGGGTATTGCTGTTCAGTCTCCTAATTTTTTTGGAAATATTGAAGATCTGGCATCATTTAAAACTATAGCTGTTAAGAAAAAGATTTTATTTATCACCTCTTTTACCGAAGCCATTGCCTATGGGCTTTTAAAAAATCCAGGCAGTTGTGGTGCTGATCTTGTTGCAGGTGAAGGGCAAAGTCTTGGCATTTCAAAATCATTTGGTGGCCCAGGGCTTGGACTTCTGGCAGGATCTAAAAAGCAGATGAGAAACCTTCCCGGGCGTTTTGTGGGAAAAACTTTTGATTCAAACAATGATAAAGGATATGTCCTGACCCTTGCCACAAGAGAGCAACATATCAGAAGAGAAAAAGCTTCTTCCAATATCTGCTCCAATAATGGTCTAAATGCAATGACAGCAGCTATCTATCTTGCCACCACAGGCAAAATAGGTATCCAAGAGATTGCCCAACAAAATCATGACAAGGCTTTCTATCTTAAAACAAGTCTTGAAAAAGCAGGTTTGAAACCAGCGTTTAATTCACCTTTTTTCAATGAATTTGTCGTTAAAGTGCCGGATAATTTTAAAACAAAAAGAGAATCTTTGATCAAAGATAAAAATATCTTTGCAGGCATTGACCTTGAGTCATTTTACCCAGAACTTAAAAATCATTATCTGTTCTGTGCCACAGAGACCATCTCAAAACATGATATTGATCAATTGGTAAAGGAGGTGCAATAATGGAAAAGCAGCCTGGAACAAAAGGCCTTGTTTTCAATGAGCCGGAAGTGTGGGATAAAAGCTGCAAAGGCCGCTGTGCCATGTCTCTGCCGGAATCAGATGTTAAGAGAGCCCAGCTTGATAAAACACTTATTGGTGATGCCCCGGAACTGCCCCAGCTTTCTGAACTTGATGTTGTTCGTCACTATACCCGTCTTTCCCAATGGAATTTTGGTGTGGATTCAGGCATGTATCCCCTTGGATCGTGCACAATGAAATATAATCCCAAGACAAATGAAGTGCAGGCTTCACGCAAAGGATTTGCATCTGCCCATCCTTTTTCTGGGGATAGCTATTCACAAGGATCATTAAAACTAATGTATGATCTTGAGCAATATCTAAAAGAGATAACCGGCTTTCATGCTGTGACACTCCAGCCTGCGGCAGGAGCCCATGGCGAACTTGCCGGTATGCTCATGATCCATAAATATCATGCTAAACAGGGCAGACAGCGCTCTAAAATCATTATTCCTGATACAGCCCACGGCACCAACCCTGCCAGTGCAAGCCTGTGCGGTTATGAGTCCATAAATATCAAATCCGGGAAAAATGGAATCCTTGAACCCCGGGATGTTGAAGCTGTAATGGATGAAGATACAGCAGGTATCATGGTAACCAACCCAAATACACTCGGACTTTTTGAATCCAATATTAAAAAAATTGCCGACATTGTCCATGCAAAGGGAGGTCTTGTTTATGGTGATGGAGCCAATATGAATGCAATCATGGGCATTGTAAAACCTGGTGAGATCGGCATTGATGTCCTTCATTTAAATCTGCATAAAACCTTTTCAACTCCACATGGCGGCGGTGGCCCAGGGTCTGGACCCGTTGCCGTTGTAAAAAAACTTGAACCATTTTTACCTGTTCCAAGGGTTGTAAAAAACAACAACTCCTATGAATTCATGACAGACAGTCCTGATACCATAGGCAGGCTTCATACTTTTTACGGCCATTTTGGGGTTCTGATCAAGGCATTTTCCTATATTCTTTCCATGGGGGCCAAGGGTTTAACCAATGCAAGCAAGCTTGCAGTCCTTAATGCCAACTATATTAAGGAGAGCTTAAAGGGAACTCTGAATCTTCCCTATGATCTGCCATGCATGCACGAATGTGTGTTTAATGATGCAATACAAAAAGAGCATCACATTACAACAATGGATATGGCTAAAAGACTCTTAGATTATGGTTTTCATCCGCCAACGGTTTATTTTCCTCTTGTTGTGGAGGGTGCATTCATGGTTGAGCCCACAGAAACAGAATCCAAAGAGGATATTGATCAATTTATTGATGCTGTAAAGGCAATTGCAAAAGAGGCCCAGACTGATCCTGAAACCTTGCGCAAGGCTCCTTTTTTAACAAAGGTCACAAGACTTGATGAAGTTGCAGCCGCAAGAAAGCCATGCCTGTGCGGTTAGCAGCCAACAGGCTGGGGCATGAAAAATTAGAATCTGACAGGTTAGAACCTGAAAAGGCAAATTTTGAAAAAAGCGGTCCCTGCACAGATAAAAAAAAGCGCTTTGCTGTATTTAAAGACCTTGGAGTTTTAGAATATAAAAAAGCGCTT
>CAZYDL010000198.1:5411-6768 GCA_964646305.1 uncultured Desulfobacula sp.
ATGGACATAGTCAAGACTGACCGGGGAGGCAATATCACCTGGCACGGCCCTGGTCAGGCAGTTTTATACCCTGTCATTGACCTTGAAAAAAATAGAATCGGCGTAAAAGATTTTGTCCATGGCCTTGAAGAAATCATGAAACTCACAGCAGATGATTTTAATATCAAAGCTGACAGAAATAAAAAAAATCATGGAATATGGGTTGGTAATTCAAAGATTGGAAGTGTTGGCATCAGCATTAAAAAAGGGATATCCATGCATGGTATTGCATTAAATATCAATCCTGATCTTGAAGCATTTTCATGGATACACCCCTGTGGGCTTAATGATATCTCCATGACTTCACTGAAAAAAGAGTTATTGAAAGATAAGGCCTGTGATAAATCAGATTCCATTCAATTAAAAACCCTACGGCATGATTTTTCATCCATTAAGGTTATGAACAGGGTTAAGAGAAGTTTTCAAAAATATTTTTCAATGGTGTTTGATTTTGAGTTGGATGTGAAGAATTAATGGTGAAAAATGGAGAGTGGAAAGTAAGTGGTAAGATCAAGGTTTGAGAAGTAAATGGTCAGGTTTAAAAAATGAGATGTGAAAAAAAAATAAGAAATCACAAGCCGTCATGGCTTAAAAAAAGTCTCCCAAGGGGCGGGGATTATCAAAGGGTCAGAAATCTACTGTCCAAAGCAAAATTACATACTGTGTGCCAGGAAGCAAACTGTCCCAATATGTTTGAGTGTTTTTCAAAAAACACAGCCACTTTTATGATTCTCGGCAGTGTCTGCACCAGAAATTGCAGATTCTGTAATATTTTAAACAGATTACCAATGGCAGTTGACCCTGATGAACCCTTACGAGTTGCAAATACTGCCAGAGACCTGAATTTAAAATATATTGTCGTAACTTCTGTTACAAGGGACGACCTTGATGATGGGGGAGCTGCGCATTTTGCAGATACCATAAAAACAATTAAAACAGTTTTGCCCAAAAACACAAAAATTGAAGTTTTAATTCCAGATTTTCAGGGCAATCTTGAGTCCTTAAAAACAGTGATACATGCAGGCCCAGATGTTTTAAATCACAATATAGAGACCATACCATCCCTTTACTCCAAGGCCCGGCCAGAGGCTGATTATTACCAGTCCCTTGAATTATTGCAAAATGCTGATTCCATTAATTCTTCACTTGGATTGTCAATGCCAATAAAATCCGGGATCATGGTGGGTCTTGGCGAAACCATGGAAGAGCTTGAACAAACTATGCAAGATCTCTATGACCATGGCTGCAGTATAATAACCATGGGGCAATATATGCAGCCCACAAAATTACATCTTAAAGTTGAAAAATATTATTCGCC
>CAZYDL010000199.1:0-6751 GCA_964646305.1 uncultured Desulfobacula sp.
GGCAGCCTTCATATGGAAAAAGTCTCTATCTTCTTTCAAACTTATCAGAATACCTTTACCACTGACCCCGGTCCTTTGAATGGCCCGGAACTTAAATACCTGCCACACATGATTAAAGCTGCTAATATCTATGTCATGAATTGGGTCATTGACACTTTTTATAATGGGGAAAATGATACAAACCCATGCATCTTTCTAAAATATCTGCAGCATTACTGCCGATCTTTGCAGTGGCTTGAAAAAAAGAGCAACTTCAACGGGTTGGAAAAACTATTTTTATAAACCAAACCTCTTATGGCCGGAATCGCCACCCAATGGCTTGGAGGAAATTTTACACATTATATCAATAATGAAAACCACTATAATGAAACAGGCCAAAGGTGCAACCTTTGGCCTGTTTGCATTAAATAGTGGGATTTAAGATTTGAACCACCAGCGTTCAACGTTCTTGTGCCCATCCATTTCCATATGGGCTGAAATAGGACCATGGTCCAGTTTTTTGGAATGGGCCTCAACAATCTGATTAAACATGGGAACCACGGTTCCGCCATTGTCCTTGCAGATTTCCTGCATTTCAGTATAAAGTTGCATGCGTTTGTTGCTATCCAACTCTGCCCGGGCTTCTTTAAGAAGCTTGTTGAATTTATCATGGCTCCAATGGGTATCATTCCAGGGAGCACCGTCTGCATAGGCAACAGAAAACATCATATCCTCCACAGGACGCCCGGACCAATAGCACATACACCACTCTTTTTTCGTCCAGACATTACTCCAGTATCCATCGGAAGGTTCCCGGACAACATTGATCTTAATACCAGCTTTTTTAGCGCTTTCCTGGTAAAGTACGGCTGCATCCACAGCACCTGAGAAGGCTGCATCCGAGGCATGGAGATTAAAGGTGTGGTCCAGCATACCGGCTTTTTTCATGTAAAATTTTGCTTTGTCCGGATCATAGGTGCGCTGTTTCAGGTTAACGGCCTGGTAACGGTTCACCGAAGAAATAGGATGATCATTACCAACTTCACCATAACCCTTGAGAATTGTTTTAACCATCTCTTCACGATTAACGGCCAATTTTAATGCCATGCGGACATTGTTGTCTGCATATGACTTATTGTCCACCAGCATGGGAGCTGTGTAATGCATGGTACTGTTTACAGCAGTCACATTAATGCCGGACATTCTTTTCAACAGGTGCACGGTTTTGACGTCAGCCCGATCTATGGAATCCACACGGCCTGTTTTTAAGGCATTGGTCCTGGCGTTGACATCCACAATGGCAAGGGTTTCAATCTCATTAAAATGGGCTCGATCTGTTTTCCAGTAATTGGGATTTCGTTTTGTCAATGCACGGACACCGGGTTCCCAGTCTTCCAATATATACCCACCGGTACCGATTCCTTTATCCCAGTCTTTACCCTGGGTGCCGTCTGGATAAATTCTTAAGTGATAATCGCTCATGATAAACGGAAAATCAGCACTGCCCTGGTCAAGTTCAAACACGACAATGTGTTTTCCGTCTGATTTAATATTATTTATACTTTTTAAGTACGGTTTGGCAGCAGATTTTGATTCTTCACCCCTGTGGTGGTTGATGGAAAAGATTACATCTTCAGCAGTCATGGATTTGCCGTTGTGGAATTCAACACCTTTCCTAAGTTTAAATGTCCAGATTTTTGCATCTGCTGACGCATCCCAGCTTTGCGCCAGTTCAGGAACAGGTTTGAAATTATGATCAATTTCCACAAGGCAATTGCTTAATTGGGTGCTGACATTAATTGGCTGGCTGGCAAAAAGGGCAGCCGGATCAAGGGAATCAGATGTAGCTCCACCGGTCATTGCCTGCCTGAAGGTTCCGCCTTTTTTGGGCGTCGCTGCCAGGGCATTACCAGATAAAAAAGCGGGTGACAGGGCAGCGGTCAGCCCCAGAGCTGATACGCCTGTAATAAACTGTCTTCGAGAGATTTTTTTTTGATTAAACATCTGTGTTAAAAATGATAGGTCAGTCATATATTCTTCTCCTAATAAAGTTAAAGGGTGCGTGATTGCAATTAAATAAATGTTGAGGAACGGTTTTCCAGAAGGTTGTCCAGCCAGTCCGGATCCATTTCAGGAATGGATGCCAAAAGCTTGTCTGTATATTCATGATGGGGCGGAGACAAAACCTGTTTCTTTTCGCCCTGTTCGATGATTTTTCCTTCCAGCATGATAACAATCTTATCTGCAATGGCCTTGACCGTGGCAAGATCATGGGTGATAAACAGGTAAGACATGTTTGTTTTATTTTGCAGATCCTGTAAAAGATTCAGTATGCCTTCTGCCACCAGTTGATCCAAAGCCGAGGTGATTTCATCGCAGATGATCAGGTCTGGTTCCGCTGCCAGGGCCCGGGCAATGCAGACCCGCTGTTTTTCCCCGCCTGAAAGCTCTGTGGTCAAGCGGTTAATATAGATATCCGGATCAAGTTCTATGTCCCTTAGCAGATCCTTGATCCGATCTTCCGCTTTTTTACCCTTGATACCAAAGTAAAATTGAAGGGGTCTGCCAATGACCTTTCTGACAGTATGTTTGGGGTTTAAAGCCGTATCCGGCATCTGATAAATCATCTGCATTCTTCGCAAATCCTCTTTTTTTCTTTTTTTCAAAACCCTTGGCAGTTCTTTTCCAAAAAAACTTATACTGCCGTTGTTGGCAGGAAGAAGACCTGTAATTACTTTTGCCAAAGTACTTTTTCCACTGCCGGATTCACCGACCAGGGCAATTGTTCTGCCTTTTCTGATGATGAGATTAATATTTTCAAGTACATTATCATGTCCATTGTAGGATGCAGCCACATCCTCGATTTTAAGGATCACGTTCATCTTATCTGTAATGCTTTTTTCTTCCCTTAATGTCCTGACATTTAACAGCTCACGGGTGTATTTTCTTTTGGGATTTTTAATCAATTCACGGGTTTCACCCTCTTCAACAAGCCGACCATTCCTTAACACCATAATTCGGTGAGCAACCTGGGCCACAACAGCCAGATCGTGGGTAATATAAAGGGCGGCTTTGTTCATCTTTTCCGTGATTTCCTTGACCGCAGCCAGAACTTCAATCTGGGTGGTAACATCCAGAGCAGTGGTTGGTTCATCAAACACAATGATATCAGGTTTGCAGGACATGGCCATGGCCACCATGGTTCTCTGGAGCTGACCGCCTGAAAGTTCGTGGGGATATCGGTATCCGATTTTTTCAGGTGCGGGTAAAAACAGACGTCGATAAATCTCAATAGCTTCTTTTTCAGCTTTATCATAGCTCATTATCCCGTGGTGGACGGGCGCTTCTGCATACTGCTTTATAACACGATGGGAGGGATTAAAGGAAGCTGCCGCACTCTGGGCTACATAGGCAATCTTTGATCCCCTGACCAGTCTCAAATCCTCATCTGACGCATCAAACAGTTCGATCCCGTCAAGGTTTATAGATCCTGATGCAAGCCTACATCCCTGGCGTGTATACCCCATGGCTGCCAAACCGATGGTGGATTTGCCGGCACCGGATTCACCGATAAGTCCAAGGACTTCTCCTCTTTTCAAATTAAGGCTGATGTTACGGACAATGGGCTGCCACTGATTTTCGTAAAAGGCTTCAATATACAGGTTTTCTATTTTGAGCAGATTGTTCATTTGGTTTTCCTCATCTGGTCTTCCTTTTTTACGTGTGACCTTCAGGTTATTCATGCAACCCACTGGATAGGTGTAAAAACCAGTCAACAATTAAATTGACCCCAACAGTTAAAAATGCAATGGCTCCGGCGGGAATTAAAGGGATATATATCCCGAATGTAATGGCGCCGGCATTTTCTCTTACCATTCCTCCCCAGTCTGCTAAAGGTGGCTGCAGGCCGAGTCCTAAAAAACTTAAAGAGGCAATAAAGAGGAATACAAAGCAGAACCTCAGGCCAAATTCTGCAATGAGCGGCGGCATGGCATTGGGCAAAATTTCCTGTCGTATGATCCACCAAGTTCCCTCTCCCCTCAGCCTGGCAGCTTCCACAAATTCCATCACTTCAATATCCATGGCAACTGCCCTGGATAATCTATAAACCCGTGTGGAATCCAGAATGGCTATGGTAAAAATTAAAGTTGTGATGGATGATCCCAACACGGATAAAATCATCAAAGCAAAAATAAGGGTTGGAAATGCCATGAGGATATCAACTATCCGGCTTAATGCCTGGTCAGTCCAGCCGCCTTTAACAGCAGCAATAAATCCGAATAATGATCCAAAGGAAAATGATAAAATAGTGGTGATAAATGCCAGGACGATGGTATTCCTTGCACCAAAGACCATTCTGGAAAAAAGATCTCTTCCGATATGGTCAGTTCCAAAGTAAAATTGGGCAGAAAAACTTTCCCACACATCCCCGACTACACTGGTTTCTCCGTAAGGTGCGATCAAGGGTGCAAAAACAGCGACTATGACATTCAGTATAACTATGCCCATGCCGATCCGGGCTGAAAGAGGAGATTGTTGTAATAATTTAATCATAGTATCATCCCCCCCCTTTTAAATTTTGGATTGCCGCAATTTTGGGTTGGAAAGCATGGACAGGACATCAGCCGCAAGATTTAGAAAAATATAAGCAATTGAAAAGATTAATCCAGATGCCTGGACCACAGGGAGATCCCTCTTAGCCACTGAATCAACCAGCAGTTGCCCCAGTCCCGGATATACAAATACCACTTCAACAATGACAACACCCACAACAAGATATGCCAGGTTCACAGCAACCACATTGATCACAGGGGACAAGGAATTGGGAAAGGCATGGTGATAAATAATTCTCAATCGCTTTATCCCTTTTATCTGGGCCATTTCAATATAGGCACTGGCCAGCACATTGATAATGGCAGCCCTTGTCTGTCGCATCATGTGTGCCGTCACCACACAGGTGAGTGTCAGGGAAGGCAGTAAAATTGCATATATTTTGCTGCCAAACCCCATGTGCTTATCTATAATTGCCAGACTTGGAAAAAGGTTCAGCTTAACCGACAACAGGCTGATCAGGATATAGGCTATAAAAAATTCCGGGAAAGAAATAAAAGAAAGGGTGGTGGTTGAGATTAATTTATCAAAAAAGGTATTTCGATAAAATGCCGCAAGCATACCCAAAAGAATGGCCAGAGGCACAGCGATTATGGCGGTGGTTAAGGCCAAAAACAGGGTGTTGGAAAGCCGCCAACCGATCAATTCTGCAACAGGCCTGCCATTGGCCAGGGAAGTACCAAAATCACCATGGACAAAATCATTAAGCCAGGCACCATATCGGATATGGGGTGGTAAATCCAGTTTGAGCTCTTTTCTAAATGCTGCTACCGTCTCGGGGGTGGCGGATTGGCCCAGGACGGTCTCGGCCACATCCCCGGGCAGAAGCTCTACGCCAATAAAGATAATCACTGAGATAACAAAGATAGTTATCAGACTAGCACCCCAGCGTTTGAGAATTAAAAGTAAAACATTATTCATGGATAAATCAATCTTCTTTTTTAGTTAACAATTAATAATTTTTAACAAATATATATCGGGTACTAACTAATTTGTCAAATGGGCCTTTTTCGTATGATGCGAATTCATATTGACATTCAGTCTGTAAGACATTATAAATTACAAATTAAAACATAGAGGGCTATGGATTAATTGATTGGTTTTAAGCAGTTCCATAATCTTAAGGTTCAATGATATAAAGGGGCGATGATGAGCAATACAAATGATGAGCGGTGCAGAAGTCTTTTGATAGCCCTGAGGAAAATGATTCAAGCCATAGACCGGCATTCAACCAATCTGAAAAAAAACTTTGGGTTGACAGGACCCCAGCTTATTCTTTTGCAGTCAATATCTGCGCATGATAAAATTTCTGTGACACAACTTTCAAAAAACGTCAGCTTAAGCCAGGCAACCGTGACGGATATTACAAAACGGCTTGAAAACAGGGATTATATTACACGGACAAGAAACATAGATGACAAGCGGAAAACCAATATAGCGCTTACGGAAAATGGAAAAGCAATACTTAAGACAGTTCCTCCGCTTCTCCAGGAAAAGTTCACCGAGCGGTTTTCAAAATTAGAGAGTTGGGAACAATTAATGATAGAAAGTTCATTTGAACGTGTTGTCTCCATGATGTCTGCAGAAGATATCGATGCCTCCCCAATACTGGTAACCGGATCAATGGGCCCAATAGACCCCAAATAAATTATAAACCTTGATCTAAAACATAAAACTATTCTTCAATTAAGTTTCCTCTGATGACCTGAAAGTAGTAAAATTTTGGATACAATATATTGTAGTTTGTTAATATTTGATGGGGAGTTGACTTCACGTTATAGTTCCCACCCAAGCCTTGAAGCAAAACCCCCCAATAATTGTTTTGGAAGTCCTTACCCAATTTGAATTTTTACTCGTCAGCTTTTATACTATAAGTCTTTATGGTATCATCACTTTGAATCGCCGATATTGTTTTTGCCTTTTTGTATTTTTGGGTATAAGATAATTTTATAATTTTTCCACATCCACTTTGAATTGTTTCATTTCTGTTTATTTATTCTAAAGGATATTCCATGTGTACTCTGTTCTGGTTTCAGTGAGTTGATGAACGAGGAGAAAGCTATCAAAATGGGAGTTGGGAAATATTTGATGAAACCTGTTTTGAAAGTAAGCGCTCAATAAACCCCATCTTAAAAAATTTATAGCCGTGTGTCATAGTATG
>CAZYDL010000200.1:0-3601 GCA_964646305.1 uncultured Desulfobacula sp.
ATTTCAACATAGGAAGCTCCCTGTTTAATTCCAAAATTTCCAGCAAGGACAATAATAAGGTCTTCCGGCTTGACCAGCTTCCTATCTAAAAGCTTTATTATTGATGGTTTCAAAGATGCTGCTTTTGTAATCTCAAGTGGAATATATTCTGCAAAAACACCAAAGGACAAAGATAATTGTCTCACCACCTGTTTATCATAAACCTGAGCATAAATCGGACTATCACATCTGTAAGCTGCAAGAGCCCTGATAGACCGGCCCGTCAAGGAATCTGCAACAATACCATTTGCGTTGAGTCTTAAAGAAGCTTTAACAGCAGCCTTGGCAAGATAAGCAGTAATTTTGTCATCGCTTGAATACGGGGCATTTATAAAACTGCTCCTTTTCTTCTCAACTTCCTTTGCAATATTTGCCATGGTCCTTACTGCCATCTCAGGGTATTTCCCATTTGCTGTCTCTCCTGAGAGCATCAGTGCATCGGTATGGTCCAAACAAGCATTGGCAACATCTGACACCTCTGCTCTGGTGGGTCTGGGTGATCCAATCATGGAATGCAGCATCTGGGTGGCAACAATTACAGGTTTTCTTTTTTCAATACATATTTTAACGATCCGTTTCTGAATCAGAGGAATCTGCTCCGTTGGTATCTCAACAGCAAGATCACCTCTGGCAATCATAATTCCGTATGCATGTTCAAGAATTTCATCAAGATTTTCAACACCTTGGGAGTTTTCAATTTTAGCAATAATTTTTATGGAAGATTTTTTTTCATCAAGAATTTTTTGAACTGCAATAACATCATCCTTGTTTCTAACAAAAGAGTGGGCAATAAAATCAAGATCATTGTCAGCGGCAAATTTTATAAAGCCTTTATCTTTTTCACTTAAGGCTGGAAGCGTAACATGGACAGATGGGATATTAATACTTTTTTTGGCATTAATAACACCGTCATTTTCCACATGACATCTTAAATACTCATCATCTTTGTCCATTACAGCAAGTGCTATGTAACCGTCATCAATCAATATTGAACTTCCCATGGGGACATCTCTAACAAAATGTTCATAAGAAACGCAGATAACATCTTCCTGAGATTTTTCACCAGGTGCACCTTTCACTCGAATGATATCACCATATTTTACCGCCAGGGGTTCATCATTATCACATGTCCTTATTTCCGGGCCTTTGGTATCTAAAAGGATCCCTATCTTTTTAGATACCTGTCTTGTATTTTTAATAACCTGCATGGCATCATCATGGGTCATGTGAGCGGTATTAAGCCTGACAACATTTATACCTGCCCAGTAAAGTCCTTTGATAAACTCGGAAGAGCAGTTTAAATTGGAAATGGTTGCCACTATTTTAGTTTTCCTGAGCATGGGTAAATCCTTTTTTACTACATAGTGCCGACCAAAAACCGCTAATTTGCCCAATTACGTCGTTAAAAAAAAATTTTAATCCTCGAAATACTACTTGTATGTCTGTGGTTAAAATTTTTTCTTGCCTTGTACTTGAACAAATTATCAGCTTTTTGGTCAGACACCACATATATTAATGATGAAATTTTCAAGAGCTGCTTTTGCCTCAAAAGACGATGTTTTCATTTTATAATCCACATCACTTAAAAAAATTAATGCCTGGCTTAACTCTATCTGGGAAAATTTTGCTGCTTTTTGAAATATTATGAATACAGGGTATGCATTTTTGGGATTTGGAGCAAGCAAAAGATCGTTTTGTTTTGATTTCTTTTTGGAATCCTTGCTTTTAAAATATTTTTCTGACTCCTGATAAGCCTGTTTGGTTACTTTGTCATATTCAACTATCTTTGGAAGAACTTTTAGTTTAAAGGCATTAAAATTCATTTGTTTAATATTGATGGGTTTATGGTCACTGATTTCTAGGGTGCATGATTTTACCAATATTAATTTTCTTATTTGATTTTCAAATGATTTTAAAAGCTGCAGGATATGAAAGCCTTTATTTAAAAGGGAATTAAAATAAAAAATGCTTTTCTTTCCATCTTTTTCCATTAAGGCATTGGTTAGATTAAAAATGGGATCTGTTTTATCACGGCTTATAACAGCATTTACATCTGCATTTGTAATATTTGGATTAGATCCTACAAACATAATGAGTTTTTCCAGATTTCTGGCAAAAAGCTCAAGATCAAAACCGGTTAACTCCACAAGTAAAATAAAAGCTTTAGTATCCAAGATTTTATTTTCCTTTAATAGAATCCCACGGGCAACAGCTTGAAATACAGCTCTTTGCTCATCAACATCGGCTTTTCTTGAACCAGCTGCTACCTGGCAGTCTATGATTAAAGCTCTCTTGCCTATTGCCTTAAACACTTTTTTTCTTTTATCTGCACTATTTGTTGTAAGAATTAAATAGTGATTTTCAGGAATACCTTTGTCAATAAAATCCATGAAATGATCAAGTTCAGATTGTGAAAAAATTATTTCACCACCCTTGGCGCTGGTTTGAAACAAAGGAATATTTTTTACCAATACAACCTTTCTTGATAAAAAAAATGAAAATGTGGATACCTGTTCAATGATTCCACCCATGGTAACAGATCCGCCTTCAAGGGTTTCCAATGCAAATTTATCCCGGGTTTCCCCGAGCAAAAACAGTGATATTAAATTGAGTGCCTGTTTTAACAGATATTGTTCACCATGAATAAAAATAAGGTTGGGGATGTCTTTCTTATTGGCTGACTTTAAAAACAGTTCTAATTTATTATATTTAATAATTTTATTTTGAGCCATGAAAGGATCTTGAAAGTTTAATGAAGATACAAAAGGCTGCTAAAGATACCATAAACCCAATACCCTGGGACATGGAGATAAAATCAAAGATAAAATCTCCTCTAAAATCCCCTCGGAAAAATTCAATAATGGAGCGGAACAGTGAATAGAGCATGATATAAATTAAAAATACCATACCATGAAATTTTTTATGCCTTTGCAGCCATAACAAAATAAAAAACAATACCAGGTTTGAAATCATTGAATAGATCTGGGTTGGATGCAGATAAACATTGAGAGGAGCAAGGCTCTCAGAGTGTGTAAATTTTATGGCAATGGGCAGATAACATGTCTTTCCATAACAGCACCCTGCAAACAGACACCCTATTCTTCCAATGGCATGACCAATGGCTATGCCGGGAGAGAGTATATCAGCAGTTTTCCAGACATCAAGGCTCTTTTTTTTAAAATATATGACACAGGCAATTACAGCAGCCAGAAAACCACCAAAAAAGACAAGCCCTCCATTCCATATTTGAAAAATGCCAAGAAGATTGTTCTGGTATGCTTTATAATTAATTAAAACATATAAAAGTCTGGCTCCCACAAGGGCAGATACAAGAATTACAAAAAAAATATCTGTAATGGTATCATCAGATATATTGTGGGGCCGGGCAATAATTTTAGAAACCCCCATGGCAGTTAAAAAGCCAAGGGCCACAAAAAGCCCATAGGTGTAAAGATTAAAACTGCCGATATTAATTAGTATTGGATGCATCAGTTTGCCAATTTTAAAAGTTTAATGTTCTATCTAACCCGTTACAGGATGTTTGCCTTACGCTCGCTGGGAT
>CAZYDL010000200.1:3701-6669 GCA_964646305.1 uncultured Desulfobacula sp.
TTAAATATAATATGATAAATTAAAATTCCCATGCCAATGCTTATGGCACTGTCAGCAATATTAAATGCAGGCCAGTGATAAGTTCCAATGTAAAAATCGAGAAAATCCACAACTTGTCCATACCTGAATCTGTCAATAAGATTTCCAATGGCTCCGCCAAATATCATGGCAAGTCCTTGGGAAAGAAAAACATAGTTGCCGGCACTTTTTTTATAAAACCACAATATAAACAGAGCTACAATGGAAGATACAAAAAGAAAAATAAATTTTCTTATCTCAGGGGAGCTTGAGGCAAAAAGACCAAAAGCCCCGCCTGGATTCAATATATGGGTGATATTAAAATAGTTGTTAATCACAATTATATTATCATACAAATCAAGGTTTATCTTGATAATATATTTACTCACCTGGTCAAAAAAAACAATGGAACCGCTGATAACAGCCAATCTTGTCCAGATATTTCTTTGCCTTTGATTCAATTTACAATATCTTGTTTAAAGATTGAACACATCTTTCACAGGTTGTGGGGTGATCATTGTCATTGCCGATTGTTTCATCAAAACGCCAGCATCTTTCACACTTTTCACCTGCTGCCCTATTCACCTTTATGGCAAGACCTTCAATTTCCTGTCCTTGATATGCTGTATCATCAATTGTATCCACAATTTTCGCCTGGGATACTATGAAAATATCATTAAGATTCTGGGTTAAGTTTTTAACCTGCTCCTTTAAATCAGTATCAGGAAGCTTTATTTCAAGGGAAGCATCAAGGGGATGGCCTATCAATTTGACTTTTCTTGCTTCTTCAAGTGCTTTGGTAACTTCTGCCCTTAAGCTTCTGATGTTTTCCCAAATCTCAGCAAGATCATCATTTTTCCATAGTTCATCAAGTTCAACCATGGGTTCAAGATGAATACTCTCTTTTTTATCATCACCTGCAGGCATGTGCTGATAGATTTCATCTGCCGTAAATGGCAGAATGGGAGCCATGATTTTTACAATGCTGTTGAGGATGATATACATTACACTCTGTGCATCACGGCGCAATGGATCTCCTGCCGGAGATGTATAAAGCCTGTCTTTTATGATATCAAGATAAAAAGCTGACAGGTCAACAGTACAAAAATTGTGCAGTGTATGATAAATAGTATGGAATTCATATTTATCATAGGAATCAATACAGCGTTTAACCACATAATGAAGTCTGTGGAGGACAAATCTGTCAAGCTCTGACATCCCTTGAATGGGTCGCATATCCTTTTTAACATCAAAATCACTGAAATTGCCCAGCATGAACCTGCAGGTATTGCGTATTCTGCGGTATGCATCTGACAACTGCTTTATAATATTATTGGAAATTGAGACATCTCCTGTATAATCAGCAGAAGCGACCCAGAGTCTTAACACATCAGCTCCATATTGTTTGATAATGGATTCCGGCGCTACAACATTGCCCACTGATTTGGACATTTTATGACCCTTTTCATCCACAACAAAACCATGGGTGAGAACTGCTTTATAGGGAGCTTTCCCGGTTCTGCCAACAGAAGTCAGCAAAGATGAGTGGAACCAGCCCCTGTGCTGATCACTTCCTTCAAGATACATGTCAGCAGGCCTTGAAAGGTTTTCTCTCTCTTCAAGAACTGCGGCATGACTTACACCGGAGTCAAACCATACATCAAGGATATTATTGTCTTTATCAAAATCTGTTGATCCACACTCTTCACACTTTGCATTTTCCGGCATTAAAAATTGTGCATCTTTTTCAAACCAGATATCAGAGGAGTGTTCTGTAAACAATTCATGAATTTTATCCACAGATTGTCTTGTAACATAAACTTTTGCGCACTCTTTGCAATGGAAGACAGGAATGGGAACTCCCCAGGAGCGCTGACGTGAAAGGCACCAGTCAGGCCTGTTTTCTATCATGGAATAGATTCTCTCTTTACCCCAGGAAGGAATCCAGTGGACATTGTTAATCTCTTTAAGTGTTTTTTTACGAAGTCCAAGTTTATCCATAGAGATAAACCATTGGGGTGTTGCCCTGAAAATTACAGGTTTTTTACATCGCCAGCAATGGGGATAAGAGTGGGAGAGATTTTCATTTTTCAGCAATAGGTTTAAATCATCTAATTTTTCATTGATGCTGGCATTTGCCTTAAAAATAAACTGCCCTCCAAAAAACTCTACATCCTTTGTAAACACGCCATTATTACCCACAGGAGAATATGGTTCAAGTCCATATTGCCTGCCCACAATGTGATCATCTGCGCCATGTCCCGGAGCTGTATGGACGCAGCCTGTGCCTGCTTCAAGGGTTACATGGTTACCAAGTATTATCAGAGAATCCCTGTCATAAATCGGATGTTTACACTTTTTGTTTTCAAGTTCTTTTGAAGAAAACTCCTTTAAAACTGAATAATTTTCAATGCCAAATTCTTTCATAACCTGATCTGTCATATCCTTTGCAAGGATTAGAACACCCTGATTATCAGTTTTTACAGCATTATAAATAAAATCTGGATGAAGGCATATTCCAAGGTTAGCAGGAATGGTCCAGGGAGTTGTTGTCCAGATTACAACAAAGATATCATCATCAATCTCGCCTATTATATCAGATAGGTTATCTTTAACAGGAAATTTAACATAGATTGAAGGAGAAGTATGGTCATGATATTCAATTTCAGCTTCTGCAAGGGCAGTCTGACAATTGCAGCACCAGTAAATCGGTTTTTTCCCCAGAAACATATCACCTGCCAGGGCAAATTCTCCACACTCTTTTGCAATTCTTGCTTCGTAAGGATAATTCATTGTCAGATAGGGTTTGTCCCACTCGCCTGTAACACCAAAGCGTTTAAATTCCTCACTTTGAATCTTTACAAATTTTGCAGCATAGGCACGGCACTCCTGCCTTACCTGGACACTGGTCATCTGGCTTTTCTTTTTACCAAGTTTTTTATCCACATTG
>CAZYDL010000201.1:0-6664 GCA_964646305.1 uncultured Desulfobacula sp.
TACAAGAAACATCAAGAGCCATTTCCTTAAAGCGTAACAGAGAACAAAGCTTGTAATTACAGGTGCTACAAAAGTTTAGGTGCGCACTAGATTCTGGATAATTTTTTACTGCCCTTAAATCCAATAAAAAAGGACAGAATCAACTCAATGACCCTGCCCTTTTAATTGTGTTATTTATAAAATTATTACTGTTTTTTTCTGCTTACTCCCGCAAGACCAAGAAGACCAAGACCGAAGAGAAGCATTGTAGCTGGCTCAGGTACTGGATTGTTGTTATATTGAGGGTCCCAGGTTATCGGATCTCCACCAAATATGTCCCCCAAGGTGTTTGTTGTTGAAGTGGTGCTCGTTAAAATAAAAGACCAATCAAGCTGGTCAAAAACCAATGGTGTATTTGGATTTGAATAATTCGCAATATGTACATTGGCACAAGACTGTGCTAACTCAGATCCTGTATCGACTATATTGCTATCAAGAGAGAACTCCCAAGCTAAGTCTCCAATTCGCGTTGCTGAATCCGAAATGAATATCGGTGCCCATATGCTGTCACTACCAGCGGCATTCCAATATCCGCTACCAGTTGCGCTAAATTTGACATTTACTTCATCACCTACGTATAATTCACTCCCAGAATCTGACTGAATCGTGGTCCAATTCGTACCGTCAAACTCAATCTCATAATTGAATGTAGTTGCCTGTGCAACTATACATAGCCCAAAGATTAAAAACCCTATACTAACGCCCATTAAAAATCTTTTCTTCATTTTTTTCTCCTTTTATTTGTCAATAGCAACCAGGCTGTCTTCCCACAAGACCCTTTGGCTTTCCGTCCCTGCTTCACAACAGGTTTGGCTTTTCAATCATAAGATTAAAATATTGCAAAATTCGTACCAGGAAAATATTAATGCCATAGCTGTTTAACACCAGTATTTACAATGTTATTGGGAATTTTTTTCCACATACAGGTTGTGTAAAACTTTACATACTTTTAAGAACTTTTTTACATAGTATGTAGTAAATATTGTAACAGTAATAACAGCAGTACCAATCCAACTAACACCACATTTCCCATCCTAATCTTTTCTTATTCATAAAAAAAAACTATATCAACAGTATTGTCACAAAATATAATCCTGTAAATCCTATTCTGTAAATCCATAATCAATACTATCTCACCTACAATAATTAATACTTATACTATTACAATATACTATCTACCATGACACAGGGGAAACAGTAGAATGAATTGATATACAAGGCTATTAGCGTTTTATAAAATCATCATGGTTGGCTTATTTTCTATTCACAAATTCATATATAGGGTGCCCATTACCAATCCTGCAAAAGGTTGATTTATCGCCTTAGGGTGGAAAGGTGGTCAAGGTCTATATATACAAATATATGAGGCAATACATTATACGCCCTGCCTTCCTTTTACCACCTACAATGCCAGTTCCAATCACTAAACAGGCTCATCATATCTTTGACAATTACAAGCATTAAACAAGCAATTTAGCCCTCCCCCTGGGCATTATTTTAACCATAAAGGAGTATCCCCACAATGTTACAGCATCTTTCACATACCAGTACCATGCGTAAATTCACAAACACTTCCAAGCACTATCAACAGGAGCAACCACAAACAAAAACAGGCTGGATAGACTGCACTATAACAAAAAGACAACTTTGGTATATCCGACTACTTGCAAGTCAGCAAAGCATTAGTATTCAAAGTCTGAACAATACTTGTTACAGGCAGTATGGCGCTGATTTAGCAACAATGACACGCCCTGATGCATCATCGGTCATTAAGTCTTTAAAACAGTCATTAAAGCAGGAATACAAGCCATTCCATTAACATTTAACAGAAGGAGATTGACTATGTTTAATTCACCCAACAAACAAAAATTAAAAACTATACCCAGGCTCTATCAGACAGAGCACATTGATTTGAAAGACAAAACCATTCATTTACACTTTTTTCTCGGGGGCTGTGATTGGTACGTCTGCGAGTATGATGGAGGTGAGCTCTTTTTCGGCTTTGCCTGCCTCAACGGTGATTTGGAGATGGCAGAATGGGGATTTATTTCTTTTTCTGACCTGAAAGCCATTAAAGTCAATGGCATTTATGAGGTTGAATATGATGAATACTGGAGCATCAGACCTGCCGGAGAAGTAAAACTGATATGCGCAGCACAGGGATGGAAGTATAACATGGCAGACACTTGTTAGCCCTGCTCTAGTTAAAAACAAATAATTTATCCAATACCACAAGGCTTTTCAGGAATATCCCTGAAGAGCTTTTTGATTTTAAGGAGACAAACCATGACCAAACAACAAAAGCAGGAATACCAAAGTGTAGAAGCATTAAAGAAAATAATCAGAAAACTTAAAGGCAGAAAATTTGAATTATCATGTGGGCATCATGTTACATTTGGCTATTTTCTTGGAGCAGATATAACCATCAGGAATGGCATTGAGCCAGAGATTATCTGTAGCATGTGCGGTTATTGACTGCTGAAGCAAAGGGAAAAGTATTCAATTGGGATGAAGCAAAAATAAGAAAAAAAGATGTTAATAAATCCCGGAGCCTTCATGATGGTCGTGTGGGGTTTCCAACATCTCATGATATAACTCCTGAAAACCTAAATGATTATTTGATAGTTCTTGGCAAGTTATTAAAAGCAGGCAATGAAATTATGATTATATCAAAACCAAACCTTGAATGCATAAAATCCATCTGCCAGGCTTCTGCCTTTTTTAAAAATAAAATATTATTTCGATTTACCATAACTGCAAAAAGTGCTGATATTTTAAAATTTTGGGAACCCAATGCACCGGTATATGAAGAAAGGGTTCAGGCTTTAAAATATGCTTTTGACAATGGTTTTCAAACTTCAGTAAGTATGGAACCGATGCTTGAATTTAACCGTGTTCAAGAAATGGTTGGAGATATGATGCCTTATATTACAGATGCTCTTTGGTTTGGAAAACTCAATCATATAAAATCATTTGATTCCCCAGATAAAAGATTAACAGAAGAGTTGAAAAAAGTTAAAGGTGGCCAATCTGATGAAAATATAAAACATTTATATTCCATCTATAAGGACAATCCAAAAATAAAATGGAAACTTGCATTTAAGGAATTATTGGGAATACCATTTCCTCCTGCTCCGGGCATGGATGTGTAAGTATGAGTATGAAATTATTTATAAAATCACATAGGCATCGCGGTTTTAAAATTTTAACACCTTTAAATCGGTTCATTTTAAGTGGTGGCAGTTAAAGTGATACCCCATATAAGGGGCGTGATAAAATTGGTTGTATTCATCGAATTTAATTGTTTTAGTGACCTCTTATCACCAACCCCGGTTTAACTTCTCCACCCAAATCGCTTTTTCAAATAATATACCTAAAGCGACATGTACGCATAGGCCGTCGAAAGATATAAATCCCAAATTTCAGATTTGAAAAGAAAAATCGATCTGCAAAAAAATTGTACCCAAATTCCCCCAAAATGCTCTCAAAACCATGCAAAAACCCACGGAATCCCTTGAAAATCAGGGATGGAACAAAGTTCTATATATATTAATATACGAGAGTTAAATAATCATCCGTCCTTCAAAGCTTTAACATAGGTGTTCTTGAGCAACAGCTGCGATTATTCTCCAGAACTTTTCTTGCATCAATCATGAGTTTCGAACCAGACAAAAACAGAAACTGACTCATTCATACTTGTACTGCTTTAAAGTATAATTGTTATCTTTTTCAGGGGCAAAAAACACCGAGTGTCAAACTCAAGCATAATAGAATCGATCCCGAAACCACACCCTCGCAATATATATTTTTCAACATTTATATATAAGAAGAATCAATCCCGCCAAGCATCTCTGCCCAAGCAACAATCTCGCCTGAAATCTTACCAGAACACCCTTCCCCCTTAATACTTTTTTCTGCTTTCCATTAATCAAAACATTTTTAATGAGAGCTGTTTATAAAACTATTTTTAAATTTTAATTTATTATCAAAGGAGACAATCATGTCTGAAACAGCAACACCAGAAGTCAAAAGAGAAAAAGTTTTTATCCCTGCAGAAATGTCAATCACTGAAGTACAGGAGAAATACTCTTTGAACAGACCAACAGCAAGACGAGCAAAAAAAACGGGTTCTTTGTGAAGAATTATTCCAAGAAGCAGATTATCATTGATCGAGAGAACTTTAACCCAGCGATTGCTCTTAACTTAGCCAAGAAGGTCTATTATAGGAACTTTAAATTCAAGTACAAAATCGCTGAACAGCTCAAAGAGGACCTCATTCAGGAAGCCTGGGTTAGATTATTTGAATTATCTGGTAAAAAGAGTACCACTGAAAAATATGGGGATAATTATTTGAAATTCTGGATAGCCCACAATGCGATGATTTCGTACATGAAAACTTATTTGAAACAGGTACGGTACAAGCAGATTTGGAAAAATGCTGCCGATGTTATCAGATGTTATCCTGACCTGTACTCATCAAATTTTAAAACCTGTTGATATTTATTCAAGAGACCATTCTTAAAAATCAAAATGAACAAAATTAAAAGTTAATGGAAAGGATCAAATCATGACAGGACCAAAAGAAAAACCAACAGTGAAGCTGATTGATAACAACGGTAATTCATTTGCCATAATCGGGCGTGTTAAAGATGCTTTATTAAAAGCAGGCGCCGACAAAGAGTATATTTTTAAATATCAGGATGAAGTTATGTCCGGAGATTATAATGATTTGCTTTGTGTGACAATGGATTATGTGCATGTGACCTGATCTGGAGTTGCCGTTGATCATGAAGACAAAGGAAATAGCCCCTTTCGGTAATTGAGAGGGGTTATTTTTTTGTTTTTTATCTAACTTTGGGCGACTAATTGTTTTGCCAATAACCACTGTAAATAAAGGGGATCGGGCGTTTGAAATAGACATAGGTATCGCTCAATTCCTAATTTAAAAATCCATAAAAACAAGAAATATTGGACTATTGATTTTGAATACACATACGCACCGGTTAAATTTGATTTGCCAGCACTACTGGAAGAAGAAATAAAATAATCACCGGTTTCGGTTTTTATTTTTTAAGGCTGAAAGCTATATCTTTCCCATCCTTTGCAAAAGCCTTTAGGAGATTAAAGTCTTCAGCAATAGTTGGTGTGATTTTCATCTGTGCAGTAATGGATTCACCTACTTTTCCCTTCAAACTGATTATTTCAGGTTCGAGGAGGACGAATTTTTTGACATCTCCTGTCATTAAGAGTTGAATAACAGGTTTTTTAACATCGTTGGTATGTATTTTTATCGTTTTCTTAAGATTGATACCACCGTACCCATTTGTTGATAATACGACTTTTATTTTTCCTTCCTTTCCTGGAAGAATCAGCCTGTCACTTGAGGCTGCTGTACACCCTCAGCCTGACTCTATTTTAACAATTTTTAAGGGAGCTGTACCTATATTTTTAATAATGAAATTATGAGTAACCTGGTCTCCTTCTACGATAGCTTCAAAACGATGCGTTTTTTCTGATATTAAAGCTGAAGGAAAATTTTTAGAAAAAGCAGTTGTTGAGAATAGTATCTGAATACAAACCAATGAGAGTATAATCCTAAAAAAATAATTTTTCATTTCCTAACTCCTGATCTACCGATGGTCATTCTATGTTTTTTGAAAACAAACACTACAAGGCTTAATGATAAACATAAAAAAATCATATCCCGAATAAATGTCAGTGAATCCATGCTCTCTTCCGTGCTGGATGAAAAACACCCGCAGCCTACATCTAATCCTCTTAAAAGGTTAAAGGTAATTGTGCTGAAGAAGATGAGTATTAAACCTGCTGTCAATGTGGAAGCACCATGCATCCAAACATTAAATAATAGGCTAATCCCCAAAATAAATTCCATCCAGGGCAGTACGATAGCAATTATATTAATCAGAGCTTCAGGTAAAACCTGATGATTAAACACGGCCTGGGCAAAGGGTTGGGGATGAATAATTTTGTCTATACTGGCATAAATAAATACAATCGCCAGAACGATCCTGATAACATGATAAAAAATTGTTTTATTAAAAATCATTTTATAAGAACCTCTTCTATTTTATTCTTTTGGGGTAGAAGGGCTGATTCCAAAATAGGTTTGAGCTGTGTTACATGGTATTGAATCCCCTGATATTTTGTGAGATTAATAATATCAGAAACCATTATCAGGGGTAGTTTGGCATCATCCGGGTGATCGCTGCCATGAATCGTTTCGTGTCCAGCATGATCACTGGTAATGATAATAAGATAGTTCCCCTTTGATTTCACCATTTCAATTAATGGGGCAATACTTTCATCGATAAAAAATAATTCCTCCATATAACTCGGAGATAACCAGCCTTCAACAGGCCCTGTCCGATCAAGTCCACTGATATGAAGAAAGCAAAATTGTCTCTGTTCAGTTGCTTTGAAAAAAGCCATGGCGTTATCTACTGAAAAATCTGAATCTAATTTATGCTGATCAACCGTTTGATTTACAAGATATCCTAATTTTTCTTTTGAATAAAAAAATCCTGTGGAAAAGCCTTTAGTTTTTGCATCGTAAGCGCTCAATAAACCCCATCTTAAAAAATTTATAGCCGTGTGTCATAGTATG
>CAZYDL010000202.1:0-6612 GCA_964646305.1 uncultured Desulfobacula sp.
CTGTTTGTTGTGGTGCCCAGGAACAGAATTGAACTGCTGACACGGGGATTTTCAGTCCCCTGCTCTACCGACTGAGCTACCTGGGCTCAAACAACAAGAGGCTTTATATGTTTTTTTATTGTATATGTCAAGAAAAAATATTAAAAATGTGTTTGGAAAATCCATGCTTTCATATATCACCAAAGATGTGTTGAATAAGGGTACAAGCTGCAATAGAAGCTGTTTCAGCCCTTAAAATCCTGGGCCCGAGAGCATGGGATAAAAAGCCTTTTTCTGTTGCCAATAGTATTTCTTTTTGTGAGAATCCTCCTTCTGGTCCAATTAAGATGATTATTTTTTTCGGGGAATTTTTTTCTTGCAGAGTTTTGATTTCTTGATTGGATTTTTCGTGGAATGCAATCTTTAAATCATAGTTTTCAGATTCTTCCATAAGGGTTTTAAAACTCAATGGTTCGGATATATAGGGGATACAGCTTCGATTACACTGTTTTAAAGACTCTTTTGCAATACTTTCCCATCTTTTTTTTCGGTTTTCTATTCTTTTGATATTTGGATGGGGAATTGAGCGTTCACAAAAAAAAGGTATCCATTGTTGAATACCAAATTGTGTTGCATGCTTTATGATAAAATCCATTTTTTTATCTTTAAGCATGCCTGAACAAAGTGTGATATTGATGAATGATTCAGTTTTGGACTCAAATTCTTCAATAATATTAATTGTGATGGTATCAGGTAGAGCCATGCTGATTATTGCATTATAATCCTTGCCTTTACCGTTGGTTATTGAAATTTGATCACCGGCTCTTTTTCTGAGTACCTTAAAGATATGTTTTGCATCCTGTCCTATGATGCTTGCTTTTGATGGCAAGGCACCAATCTTTGGAATAATAAATTTTTGCATCATGTGATTTTTTAAAATAAAGGGGGTCAATTGTAAATATCTTTTTTTCTTTCTTTTTCTTTCTTTAAAAAGGGCGTAAAATAGTTGACACTTTGATCTTGCTTTGATATTTTTTTCAAAGCTCAGATAATATAAGAGAGGTATTGTCTTTAAATTCAATAAAAAGAGGTTAAGTATATGACAGATTTAGGTGATGACACTATTATCGAACTGACAGATATTGTAAAAAAAGAGTCTGATCTGCCAATTAGTGAAGATGTGATTGAACTTACTGATATTGTAGAAGAAGATGATACCAACCTTAATATTGATATTACAAAAGCAGATGATCTTGAGCTTGATATAAGTGACTCTGAAGACCTTGATTTGTTGGATGATGGTTTTGAAGATGACATGGATGATGATCTGGAAGATGTTGATAATGTAAGTATGGAAGAAGATGACTTTGTTGATTCAGATTCAATTGATTTTGAGTTGGCAGAGGATGAGTTGGATAGTGATGAGTTGGAAGAAGATGAGTTGGAAGAAGATGAGTTGGAAGTGGATGAGTTGGAAGTGGATGAGCTGGAAGTGGATGAGCTGGAAGTGGATGAGCTGGACAGTGATGATAATAATGATATTATAGAAGATAAGTCCAAGCTTGAACCTGAAGCCCAAAAAATTGTGTCCGATGATATAAATATTGACCAGGCTCAGGTAGAGGCTATATTGGAACGGATAATTGAAAAAAAGTTTGCAGATAAAATAGAGAGTATTTTGTTTGAGGTTATGGAAAATGTAATTGAAAAACAGATTATAGAAATTAAGGAGAGTTTGCAAAAAGACCTTGAACAGATTGGTAATGACTGACTTTAACAGTTTAAAATTAAATAATTAAAATATGATAAAATTAACAGGGGCTCTTTAAAAAGATCCCCTTTTTCATTAATTAGCAGCCCTGTTTGTATTGGATAGAGGGAACAATGAGATTGCAAGAGGTTTTAGCCATTTGACAGGCTGTTGCGGAACAGATAATTTTTTCATGTATAATAAATCAGGAGTTGATCTATGAGTTCGGATTCTCTGAACAAAGGATATGAGCCGGCAGGTATTGAGGAAAAATGGTATAAATTCTGGCTTGATAATGGATTTTTTAAAGCTGAAGACAAAAGCGATAAAAAGGCTTTTTCAATAGTTATTCCACCCCCAAATGTCACTGGGGTGCTTCATATGGGGCATGCCTTAAATAATGTTATCCAGGATATCATGTGCAGATACCAAAGGCTTTGCGGTGTCAATGTCCTGTGGATGCCCGGGACAGACCATGCTGGTATTGCAACACAGAATGTTGTTGAAAGACAGCTTGCAGAAAAAGGGCTTACAAGGGATGATCTTGGCAGAGAAGAGTTTATAAAACATGTCTGGAAATGGCGTGAAAAATCAGGCGGTGAAATTATTAACCAGCTTAAAAGGCTTGGTGCGTCCTGTGACTGGGATCGAGAGCGTTTTACCATGGATGAAGGGCTTTCCAATGCTGTCAGAAAAGTATTTGTAAGGCTTTATAAAGAGGGGCTGATTTATCAGGATAAATACATTATTAACTGGTGTCCAAGGTGCAGAACAGCTCTTGCTGATCTTGAAGTTGAGTATGAGGAAAAAGATGCATATCTATATTATATAAAATATCCTTTTGTGAATAAAAAAAAGGGGCTTGTTGTTGCAACAACAAGGCCTGAAACCATGTTTGGAGATACTGCGGTTGCCGTAAATCCAGATGATGAACGTTTTAAGGATCTTAAAGAAAAAGAGGTGATTCTTCCTCTAACAGACAGAGTTATCCCGATTATTCAAGATGATTATGTGGATCTCAAGTTTGGAACAGGTGCATTAAAGGTAACTCCTGCCCATGATCCCAATGATTTTCATCTTGGAGAAAAACACGGGCTGGAAAGATTAAAAGTTATTGATGATGATGGCTGCATGCTTGAAGGCGCAGGCCAGTTTAAAGGTCTGGACCGCTTTGAATGCAGAGAAAAAACTGTTGAAGCTCTGACTGACCAGGGTTTGCTGGTGAAAAAGGAACCATTGAAACATAAGGTTGGTAATTGTTATAGATGCAGGACAGTGGTTGAACCATCTGTTTCAAAACAGTGGTTTGTAAAAGTTGCTCCTTTAGCAAAAAAAGCTTCAGATGCAGTGAGAAATGGACGTACCAGGATTATCCCTGACAACTGGTCTAAAACATATTTTGAATGGATGGATAATATCCGGGACTGGTGTATTTCACGTCAAATCTGGTGGGGCCATAGAATTCCTGTCTGGAAATGTTCTGGCTGCAAAGAAATTATTGTTGAAGAGATTGATCCAAGTGTATGTCCGAGCTGCGGCTCCAGGGATGTTGTCCAGGAAACAGATGTCCTTGACACCTGGTTTTCAAGCGCATTATGGCCTTTTTCAACCATGGGATGGCCCGAGAATACAGATCTTTTAAAAACCTTTTATCCTACTAATGTTCTTGTTACAGGATTTGATATTCTATTTTTCTGGGTGGCCAGAATGATGATGATGGGTATCCACTGCATGGATGAAGTGCCTTTTAACGATGTTTATATCCATGCACTTGTAAGGGATGAGCACGGCAAAAAAATGAGCAAATCAAAGGGTAATGTCATTGACCCCATAAAAGTGATTGATGAATATGGGGCAGATGCTTTTAGATTTACTCTTGCAGCTTTTGCAGCCCAGGGCCGTGATGTCAAGATGTCAGAGTCAAGGGTGGAAGGGTACCGCCATTTTGTTAACAAGCTTTGGAATGCATCAAAATTTGCCCTCATGCATATTACTCCAAAAGATAGTGCTATTGTTGATTATAAAAAATTATCCCTTGCTGAAAAATGGATATTGTCTCGATGTGTCCATACATCACTGCTGGTCAGCCAGGGTATTGAAAACTACAAGTTTAATGAAGCAGCCTCGGCTCTCTATAAATTTGTTTGGCATGAGTTCTGTGACTGGTTTCTGGAAACTGCCAAGCCATCGCTTTATGAAAAAGAGGGTGTGCTGAAAAGAGATTATGCAAGAAGTGTCCTTTCAAAGGTTTTAAACGATATCCTGATTATGCTTCATCCTTTTATGCCATTTGTAACAGAGGAAATATTCAGCATATTGCCCGGTACAAAAGGATCTATAATGGAAGCATCATATCCCCATAATAAAAAAGAGTATGAAATTTACAGGGATGAAGATGTGGAACAGGATATTGAATTTATATTTAGTTTGATTTCCGGTATTAGAAATATCAGAAGTGAAATGAATATTCAACCTTCCATGAAGATAAAAGTACTTGCCAATACTGAGAACACAAGAGAAAAACTGATTATTGTTGAAAATAAATCTCTCATTGTTAATCTGGCACATCTGGAAAGTTTCTATTTTTGTGAAGCTGATAATATTCCTGCATCCAGTGCTTCTCTTGTAACAGGAAATACCACATGTTTTGTTCTCCTGGAAGGTGTGATAGATTTTGACAGTGAGATAAAAAGACTTGAGAAGGAGCTTGAAAAAAATACCAAAGAACTTCTTGGTGTACAAAAAAGACTTAATAACGAAAGCTTTCTTGACAAGGCTCCAGACAAGATCATTCAAAAGGTAAAACATCAACATAAAGGTCTTGAGAAGGAGAATAATAAACTACAGGAAAATCTGGAAAGAATACTTAAAATGAAGTAATGGCAACAGGCAGATTTGATATTTTACAATAACCTGAAGGTCACATACAAAACATGAAAGATAATGATTGATTTGCAAAGACTTTCATAAAAACAAATTATTGGATTATGAATACAATTGAAAATATAATTAAACTTGCCCTTTTTGAAGATTCAGGCCTTGGTGATATCACAACAGAAAGCATTTTATCACAAAATTGTTCAGGACAGGGCATTATTATAGCAAAAGAATCTTTTATCCTGTCAGGAATTGAAGTTGCAAAAAAGGTGTTTCAATTGCTTGATCCTGATTGTCACCCGCTCTCTTTGTTTTGTGATGGTGATTATATTAAGGAAGGTGAAATTTTTTTTAAGATTGAAGCAGACCTTTTATCCCTTTTAAAAGGTGAGCGGGTGGCCTTGAACTTTTTGCAGCGTCTTTCTGGAATTGCTACATTGACAAAGAAGTTTGTTGATGAACTTGATTCTGACAATGTCCGCTTGACAGACACAAGAAAAACCACTCCTGGATTGCGAAGCCTTGAAAAAGAAGCTGTCAGGGCAGGGGGAGGGTATAATCACAGAATGTCCCTGTACGATGGAGTTTTGATAAAAGATAATCACATAGCTGTTGCAGGCTCTATTACAAATGCTGTAAAAGCCGTTAAAAAAAGAGTATCCCATTTGATGAAAATTGAAGTAGAGGTGACGACTCAAGATGAAGTTGTGGAGGCAGTTGACGCTGGTGCCCATGTTATCATGCTTGATAATATGGATTATGTGCAGATGGCCAAAGCTGTGAAATATATAGATAAAAGAGCAATTATAGAAGCATCCGGCAATGTCTCTCTTAAAACATTGAATAAAATTGCAGCCACTGGGGTGGATGTTATTTCATGTGGTGCTCTTACCCACCAGGCAAGGTCTGTGGACATAAGCATGCAGATCCATAATTCTTAATTTTGAAGCAATGCCGCAGATGGGTGACTTTGTGAGCATACGCTCCTCTACGAGCCGTTCAAACACTATTTAAAAGTAGCTTAATTTATTCCTGCCAGTGTCCTTGGATACATAAAGTGCTTTATCAGCCCGTTTGATAAATGTTGTGAAATCTTCTCCATCCACAAGTTCTGTGGCACCAATACTTATATTTATTGATTGATTTTCTCCTGGTTCAGGTTCAAAAACATGGGCACTGATAGTCTCTTTTATTCTTGTTCCCACAACACATGCTTCTTCAATGCCTGTTTCCGGCAAAAGAATGGCAAACTCTTCACCTCCATATCGATAGGCTGAATCCATGGATCTCATACAAGATTTGATTGTTTTGCCAATTTGCATCAGTACTTTGTCACCTTCAAGATGTCCCCAAGTATCATTATATTTTTTAAAAAAATCAATATCCAGAATTAATAAAGAGAGGTCACGGGAGTAACGATTGTATCTCATGATTTCAGTTTTTATTTCGCTGAAAAAATGTCGCGAATTATAAAGTTTTGTTAAACCATCGGTAATGGCAAGCTTTTCAAGCTTTTTTAAAAGCTTGACGCGTTCTTTTTTAACTTCAGCTTCCCGCAATACTCTTGTTAGTCTTAGATCTAATTCTTCAAATTTAAAGGGCTTGAAAATAAAATCACTGGCACCTGCCCTGACAGCCTCTTCATAGGAGTATTCAGCACTGTATCCAGTCATAACCATAACATCAGCATCATATTTTGATTTGATTTTTCTTGTCAGTTCAAGCCCGTCCATGCCCTGCATCATTATATCAGTAATAACAATATCTGCATGAAAGGTTTGAAGAGTCTCCAATGCATCTTGCGCATTGACAGCGCTTTTAACATTATACTTAAGAATCGTTAAGTACTCTTCCACCGATTCTTTAACTGCCTCATCATCATCAACAACCAAAATGGAATATGCCATGTGAATTTTTTTCTCCAGTCCTATCTTTGATCCAACAGAGCTTGTCTTGACTATTTTTTGCTCAATTGATAAATATCATTATTAATAAAACTTATGCTA
>CAZYDL010000203.1:0-6586 GCA_964646305.1 uncultured Desulfobacula sp.
CCGCATTTAAGCTGCCATATCAAGTGAGGCTTCAAGATCACAAGGCCATATCTTTTAAAGAACATGCTTAAATTAAAGATGCTTCAATTTCCTCTATTACTTTTTGGACAGCCACGGCAGGATCATTGGCATCCCTAATGGGTCGTCCTATTACAATAAGATCGCTGCCAAGACTGACGGCCTGGCCGGGAGTGGTCACTCTTTTTTGATCATCATTTTCAAGCAGAGACCATTGCGGCCTGATGCCAGGTGTCACAGCAAGAAATGATTGACCAAATTTTTTCTTTATCTCTTGAACTTCTCTGCCGGAACAGACAACTCCCTTGCATCCTGATTCAAAAACCATTTTTGCCCTCTCCATGACAAGAAGATTGGGATTTTTTACAAATTTATCTTTAAATCCTGAAGCTTTTAAAGTATCTGCATCATTGTCTGTTAAAAGAGTAACGCCCAGAATTTGTGTTTTGCCCTGCCCTCCTTTTACTGCTTTTTCAAGCATTTCCCTGGATGATGAGCCATGAACAGTTATAAAATCAACACCAAGATCAACTACTCTCTCCATGGCTCTTTGAACAGTGGTGGAGATATCATGAAGTTTAAGATCAAGGAAAATCCTGGCACTGCTTAAATTTTTAACCGCCTTGACTACAGATGGTCCCTGATCAATAAAGAGTTCAAGGCCAATTTTAAATACTCCCACTTTTCCATCAAGAAGTTTTACATATTCTTTTGCATCTTTTACAGAAGCAAAATCCAAAGGAAATACAATATAATCTTTACCCTGTTTCTGCATACATTTATTCCTTATTTAAATAAGTTTTTTATATCTTCAAGAATCATATACAAACACGGCACCATAACAAGAGTAATCAAGGTGGCAAACAATATACCAAATCCAAGGGAAATTGCCATGGGAATCAAAAATCTTGCCTGCCTTGATGTTTCTGTAATAATGGGAGCAAGTCCTCCACATGTGGTCAATGTGGTCAGCAGGATTGGCCTGAATCTCTGGATACCGGCAATTTGTACTGCTTCAAGTACAGGTATGCCTTCACGAAATCGACGGTTGGCAAAATCAATCAACACAAGAGAATCATTGACCACGACTCCTGTCATTGCCACCAACCCGAAAAGACTCATTACAGAGAGGGAGTAGCCCATTATAATATGGCCGATGATGGCACCGATTACTCCAAAGGGAATACAAAACATTATAATAAAAGGCTGTAGATAACTTTTAAAAGGGATGGCAAGAAGAGCGAAAATGCAGAGTAAAGCCATTCCCAGACCTTTTAAAAGGGCTGATATACTCTCTTTAATATCTGCTTTATGGCCTTTAAAGCTATAGGAGAGCCCCGGGGTTTTATTTAAAAGTTCAGGAAGAATCTTTTGTTTCATATCCTGTAATATATTTCCAGCCTGGGAAGCTGGCCGTACATTGGCAGTAACAAGTATTTCACGTCTTCCATCTGTTCTTTTAATGGATGTATAAGCTCTTCTTGTTATTATTGTTACAGCATTTCTAAGCAGGATTTCTCCCTGGGGTGCAAAAAGAACTAACTCTTCAAAACTTGATTGTAACATCCTCTCATCTTTTGGCAGACGAACCTTTATTGTTACTTCACTTTGACCACGCTGATTTTTTACAGCCGTCACCCCTTGAAAAGCATGACGTACCTGGTTGGCAACTTCCCTTGATGTCAATCCCATTCTTTTCCCTGCAGGGCTTAGACTGATATCAAATTGTTTATTCCCCTTGGCAGATCCATCATCAATATCATGGACAATGGAATATTGGGAAAGTTTTCTTGCAAGGTTTTCTCCTGCCCTGTTTAATATATCATTGTCCCTGTGGCTTAAACTTATGGTTAAATTTTTGCCGGATCCAGGGCCTCCCCTGTTGGACTCAAAGGTAATGGTTTCAAGCCCTGGTATATTCTTTGCTTTTTTGCGCCATAAATCAGTAACTTCAGAAGTGCTTAAAGGTCGGATATCAGGAGGTGTTAGATAAAGCCTCACTGTAATTTTATTATCTCTAACAAGGGAATAAACACCCTTTGACAGATCCTTTTGACCATGGTTATTGACTACTTCAAGGGCTTTTTCAACAAGGAGCTGTTCAACATGTTTTAATGTTTTTTCAGGAGCGCCATAGGGTAATACTGCCTCACAGAATGCATAATCAGATTCCACCTTGGGAAACATCACCATACCCATCTTTCCAGAGGATACATATCCAACCATAGTCATGAGCATGGCTATACCCAAGGCAATGACACAATAGCGATAATTTAAAAATCTAAAGAGCAGACTGCCATAATATTTTTTAACCCCTGCTTCAAAAACCCGGCTGAATCTTTGCTGCCATTTTTCAAGGTAATTGAGAGGAAAAAACAGGGGACGTCTGTTTACATGACTTAAATGAGCCGGCAAGATAAATAGACTTTCAATCAGGGAAATTGCAAATACAGCAATTACCACAAATGGGATGGTTTTAAATATTTTCCCCATAAATCCAGGAACAAACATCAATGGTATAAATGCCACCATATTTGTTATAACGCTGAATACCACAGGCATGGCAATATCCTTGGTTCCCTTGACAGCTGCCTGTAAAAACGGCGTTCCCTGCTGCCTGCTGAAATATATATTTTCCCCCACAACCACAGCATCATCCACAACAATACCCAGGGTGACAATAAAGGCAAACATGCTGACAATATTAATAGAAAAATCAGTGGGCGCAAGGAGAAGAAAAGAGCCAAGAAAAGAGATTGGGATTCCAAGACTTACCCAGAAGGCAAGGCGAATTTCAAGGAAAAGCGCCAGAAAGAAAAACACAAGTCCAAGCCCTATATAAGCATTTCTAAGTAAAAGATCTGCTCTCTGGGAAAATATATTTGATAAATCCCTTAAAACAGTCAAATTCACCCCTGGAGGAAGGGATTTATTAATTTGGGTGACAAGAGCCTTGCCAGTTGATGCCACTTTGGTCGGCGTCTGATCACCCACACGATATATTTCTATGACAACAGCTCTTTTTCCATTAAATGATGCCCAGTTGTCTGTCTCTTCAAAACCTTCTTCAATGGTGGCGATATCTTCAAGCAGCACACTTGCGCCGTCTTTTAAAATAATAATGGGAAGAGCTGCATATTCACGGGCATAATCTTTTTGATCCTTGATTCGCAGCAGAATATCTCCTCCTGAAGTTTTAATACTGCCTGCACCAAGTTCAAGGGAAGCCTTGGATATGCGGGAAGCCACATCCTGAAGAGTGATACCATAACGCCTTAATGTCTGCTGTGAAATTTCAATGTGGATTTCCCTCTCCCGCACTCCGTCAAGTTCCACCAGGGTAATTGCCTTATCAAGAAGCAATTTATCTTTTACCTGATCTGCCAGGGTTCGCATACTTGATTCTGAAGCATCACCATAAAGTGCTAATCTTAAAACTTCTCTTTTACGTGCTGCAATTATAACCCTTGGTTCTTCAGATTCGTCCGGAAAAGTTGTAATACGATCAATTTCACTTTTTATCTCCTGCCACAAACGATTGATATCAGCACCTTTAATGGCTTCAACACTGATGGAGCCATAGCCCTGGGAAGCGTTTGCTGTAACCTCTTCAATTCCCTCAAGGCCCTGAATTGCCTCTTCCACAGCAAGAATAATCCCCTTTTCCACCTCTTCAGGACTTGCCCCGGGATAGGCAATGGAAATATTAATTCTATCAAGACTGAATTCCGGGAATACCTCCTGCTTAATATTAAAACCCATGTAAAGACCGCCAATAAGAAGCACTGCCATTAAAAGATTGGCAGTCACAGAATTGCCTGCCATCCAGGCAATGGAGCCTTTTGTATCCTGATCCTGACTCATGGACGATCTCCCGGTGCCAATTGCAGAGCCACACCTTTAACAGCCACTGGCAGATCAGACACAATCACCCTGTCTCCTGAATTAAGACCTGAATTTATACCGCCTTTAACATAAACCACCCTCTGATCTTTCCAGAGAGGCTCTATTTTTTTGATCTCAAGCTTTCCTGAATTATACACCCAGACCCTGTTTTCATCTCTTACCACAGATCTTGGCAGAGAAAAGACATTCTCAAGAACAGGTCCTCTGATTTTTATCTTTACATGATCATCCAGGAGCAATTGCTGCCTGTTTTTCTCATTTTTCAGACTCAGAGGATCTAAGACAAGGATAATAACACCTGCCATTCGGCTTTTGGAATTGACCTTGCCTGTTGTACGCACCACTTTGCCCTGCCAGGTTTGATTTGAATAGTTTGAATTAATAATTGCATCGGTGTTGAATATTTGATTCATATCCAGTAAGGCTGCCAGCCGATCCTGGGGAACCAGCGCTTCTATCTTGTATGTATCCACATCCACAATGGTGGCAAGCATGCCCTGGGCTGTGACAAGAGAGCCTATATCAACGTGTTTTTCAAGGATAAGAGCATTAAAAGGAAGATAAATTTTTGTTCTGGACAGATTGAGCATTGCTTTATCAAAATCTGCACTTGCCCTTGCAACCTCTGCATTTGCCTGGACAAGCTGGGGTTTTCTTAAAGCCAGGTCTGTTGCCTTAACCTCAGATGAAGAGGCCATGTTGATAAGCTTAAGCTCTTCCAAGGCAATTAATTGGGACCCTTTTTCAAGGGCAAGGCTTGCAAGGGCTTTATCAAGAGCGCTCCGGGCTTTTTGAATCTCTATTTTATAATCTGAATCATCAAGTTTTAAAAGCATTTCACCTTTTTTCATCACTGAACCTTGAACAAGTTTTTTTGAAACAGATATGACCTCTCCGGCAATTCTTGATTGTAATATAATCTGTTTTTCAGGCATGACCGTACCCATAGCATGAATCCAGGTTGGATAATTACCTGGCTCCATTACAATGGTCTTAACCGCTATAATCTGCTGTTGTGGAGGTTTGCGTTTTATTTCAGGCTTTTTTGATTTAAAATAGCTCCAACCTGCTGCACCTGCCGCAATAAAAAGAAGAGGTAAAATTATTTTTATAAGTAACTTCATTGCTGTACCCTGTTTATTTTAATTGTGCTCATTTAATTAACCTGTACAAATTATACACTACATGTTTAAGATTTAAGTTCCTAATTTTAGTCCCAGCACTTTATAAAGCTCGATTCGGTCTTTAAGATATGCACCACGTTCACTGACCAATTGTCTTTCAAGTCTTTCAATACCTGTCCAGGCAACGAGATAATTCAAATAGGAACTCTGCCCATTCTGATATTGAATTCTTGCATCTTTTAAGGTAAGCCTTACTGCTTCAAGCTCCTGCTCAAGCAATTTTATATAAACAGTCTGCTTTTGAATGGTGACAAGGGTGTCTTCCACCTCTTTAATGGCTTTTGCTACAATCATTGCATAAATATTTAATTGTTCTTCTGCCAATGCTTTGACTCTGGTAACCTCAGCTTTACGAACTCCTCCATCAAAAACAGGGCCTGCAATACTGCCTGCCAATGTTGCCACCCAGTTTTGAAACAATAGATCAAGCGTACCGCTTGAAAACAAAGCCTGGGCAGTTAAATTAAATGATGGCAGAAGATCTGCTTTTGCAGCTGAAATTTTCCATTGTGAAGAAAATAATCTAAGCCGGGCTGCCTGAATATCAGGTCTATTGTCCAATAAATCCAAAGGAACCCCGATCATGGGCAGAGGTATAATTACAGGAAGTTTTTTTGTCTTCACTTGAACATTGTCACTCCTGGTTTTACCTGATAAGAAAATAAGTGTATTTAATAAAAGATGTTCCTGTTTTTCCAGTAATGGCACCTGGGAGCTTGCCTGGGCAAGCGCCTCATGCTGCTGGGACACTTCAAGAGCCTTTGCCCTGCCATTTAAAAATCTTAATTTTTGAAGTTCCAGCAAAGTGTTATTATTTTTTATCTGGCCCAATAAAATTCGTTTTTTATTACGAGCAGTTATAATATCGATCCAAACCTGAGCCATGGTGGTTGTTAATTCCAGTTTTGATTGCTCCAGATCCCATATTGCCGCCTTTGACTTCAATTCCTGAGCCTTGCTGTCTGCCCGGGCTTCTCCCCAGACATCAGCAGTATAAGATCCCTGTAAAGAACCATCCCAGGAATGGCTGCTGTTATATGTTGAACTTGTGCCATGCTCGTTTTTAATCTGGACTCTATTTCTCTGCCCGCCAAAGGAGAACCCAAGAGTTGGAAAAAACCGGGACTTTTCTTTGGCTACCATGGCCTTTGCCTGACTAATCCTTGCATTAAGAATTTTCAAATCAAAATTATTATTCAATGCTTCATCTATCAATATTTTGAGTTCTTCATATCCTGAAAACAGGGGCAGAACATCTGCTGATCTGCCACCATCTGCTTTAAAGAAAAATTTTTCAGATAAATTTACAGGAAGAGGCTGATTTTTTTCAGGTTCCATGGTTTTACAGCCTGAAACCACAAACACAGCAGTCAATATTATCAGAAGAACTATATGTTTCATTTATTCAACCTTTTATGCATCTTAAATTCAAACTTTCAAAATAATCCAGAATAAGATATTAGGCAAGATGTAATTCA
>CAZYDL010000204.1:0-1468 GCA_964646305.1 uncultured Desulfobacula sp.
AAATGTCAAGCAGTTAATATTTATTGTTTATCTTATTTTAAAAAATATTTACTACTATTTTTCAGGCACTTACAATAAAAATAAATTTTCTGCAGCAAAAGGAATAATTATTTTACACGATCAGAGCGACATGAATTGAAACTCATTATTTTACCTGCCCAAAAGGTGAGATTGGGCGTAACAATGCATTTTAATTTTTCAAAAAAGAGATATAATTAAATAAAGATGACTGGGTAACAGATATCACACCTTACTATTGACATATCATAGTTATTTAAAATCAATGAGTTCCACATCAAAGATAAGATGAGATTCAGGCGGAATAGCACCGGGATAACCATGTTTGCCATAGGCGAGCCAGTATGGAATCAACAGGATTCTTTTTTCACCTTTTTTCATGGTTACAATGGCTTGGTCCCAGCCTTTGATAACCTGCCCTACTCCAACGGCAAACTCTATTGGTTCACCCCGTTCAACGGAAGAATCAAAAATTTTTCCATCAAGGAATTTACCAGTATAATGAACTTTTACTTTACTGCCGTTTTCTGGCTTTTCACCTGATCCTTTTTCCTTTAAGACATGCATGAGACCGGATCTCTCTTTTACTGCATCTGGATACGCCTTGAGCATTTCTGTCTCAAATTTTGCCATTTTTTCTTTTTCTTCCACTCTTTTTTGCCCCTCTATGTTATCTAAAACTGCATCAAAACTTGCCTGGTCTGTTTTAAAAGATTTTGCATCTTTTCCAATTCTAAAAATTGTCAAGGTGATTATCTTGTCACCATTTTGGATTTTATTTACTATATCCTGGCCTTTGACGACCTTACCAAATACAGTATGTTTCTTATCAAGCCAGGGAGTTGCTTTATGGGTTATAAAAAATTGACTGCCATTGGTACCGGGGCCTGAATTGGCCATGGAAAGGATACCTGGGGAATCATGTTTTAATGTATCAACAAATTCATCGGAAAATTTGTACCCGGGCCCTCCCTTGCCAGTTCCCGTGGGATCACCACCCTGGATCATAAAGTCCTTGATCACTCTGTGGAAAACAAGTCCGTCATAATATTTCTTCCCTGGTTCCTGGTTGGAATCAATTGTTCCCTGGGCAAGACCTGCAAAATTGATAATGGTCATGGGTACCTGTTTATAATAAAGTCTGGCTGTTATTGTGCCCTTTGTTGTTTCAAACTGAGCATATAAACCTTTTTTGAGATCCTTGGAAAATGATATTCCAGGCAATAACAACAAGAGACTTAATAGTAAAAATATTTTTTTAAATATATTCATTTTGGTTAGCTCCTTTTTGCTCTTTTTATAAAACCACTTGCCCATAATACAAAGCCCGAGTCTCAATCATTTTGAGTTTCGGGCTTGAAAATCCTGGTTTTAATAAGTTTTTAAAATGGGGTGAGTGAAGGGGCTTGAACCCTCGACATCCAGGACCACAACCTAGCGCTCTGCCAAC
>CAZYDL010000204.1:1478-6523 GCA_964646305.1 uncultured Desulfobacula sp.
ACCACAATAAAAGAACTCTTTTATCAGAATCAGATCTGTTTTTCAATAGTTTTTTTTAACATTGATTTTCAGACCTTGTTTGACTATGATCCCAGAGAATCTAAATGGTTTAAAAAATCCATTAAACCATATTGATATAAAAGAACAGATAACTATATTGATTCTTCCAGGCTTTATTGTGTGGTAATAATCAGATCCGCCACTTGGCGGTTATTGAAATCAGAGATTTATCAACAGGATTTTTTTATGAATACTTTATTAATCTTTATTGTAAGACTTATTTTGGGAATTGTATTTGGTATCCTCCTCATACGGATGTTCCAGCCGGAATGGACTATTTTCCATGGAGTTATTACAGGAGTTATTCTGGTTGTTCTGGCATATGGCATGGCCTTTTTCAGAAAAAAAAAATAAGAGAGACATGGCCACTAAAAGCTGCGTGCAATGATTACAAACAACAATTAATAAAAGAGTGATAACAATGCAAGTCAATTTTTCATATAAACCAAGTATTGAATTAAGGGTGTTTTAAAATTGGAACAAAATATTATTCTTGGAACTGCAGGGCACATTGACCATGGTAAAACAAGCCTTGTCAAGGCTTTAACCGGAGTTGAAACCGACCGTCTTAAAGAGGAAAAAGAGCGGGGGATTACCATTGAGCTTGGATTTGCATCACTTGATCTGCCCAATGGTCAGCATATCGGTATTGTGGATATGCCCGGGCATGAAAAATTTGTGAAGAATATGGTGGCGGGATCCAGCGGCATTGATGTGGTAACAATGGTGATAGCAGCAGATGAGGGAGTCATGCCCCAGACAAGAGAGCATATGGAAATCTGCAATCTCATGGGAGTTGAACATGGAGTGGTTGCCCTTACCAAAACAGATATGGTGGATGAAGATCTTCTTGAACTTGCCCTGGAAGATATCAATGATTTTGTACAGGACACTTTTCTTGAAGATAAACCTGTTATTCCTCTCTCTTCCATCACTGGTGAGGGCATAGATAAATTTATTTCTACCCTTGAAACCATTTGCATGAATATTCCCAAAAGAGAGTTTTCTTCCATCTTCAGACTACCCGTGGATCGTGTATTTTCAATGAAGGGTTTTGGCACTGTAATAACAGGGACTCTGGCTTCGGGCAGTATAAAAGTTGGGAATGAGGTTATGGTTTATCCAAAACAAATTGTCTCCAAAGTACGGGGAATTCAAGTCCACAGCTCCTCTGTCGAAATAGCTGATACCGGCACACGAACTGCCATTAATTTCCAGGGACTTGATAAAGAATCAATCATGCGCGGAGATATCTTGTCCCAGCCTGATGCTCTCATTGAAAGTTATATGGTGGATGCTCATTTCCATTATATAAAAACTAATGCCAAGCCAGTAAAAAACAGGACAAGGATACGGTTTCATTCAGGCACCAGTGAAATACTCGGGTACTTGATTCTGCTTGACAGAAAAGAGTTGATGCCGGGCAGTGATGCCCCTGTCCAGTTTCGCCTTGAATCACCTGTCTGCTGTATCAAGGATGATCGATATGTAATCCGAAGTTATTCACCTGTAAAAACCATTGGTGGTGGTGCCATATTAAATCCTGCCTCACAAAAACATAAACTATTTGATAAAAATGTCATCGCAGGGCTGAATAAACTTCTTGATAATGATATGGAACAGACCATCTCTTTCTTTTTATCTTTAAAAGGATATCAGGGGCTTAGTTTTTCTGATCTGCGTGTAATGACTAATATCCCTGATAAAAAGCTTAAATCAAGTTTACAAAAACTGCTGGCAAGACAGGAAATTGTCCAGACAGACAAGGAAAAACAGATCTTTGTTTCAGGATCTTTTTTTGATGATTTTAAAGAGAAAATCCTTGATCAGCTTACGATATTTCATACAAACAATCCTTTAAAAGAAGGCATGCCAACCCAGGAACTGAAATCTAAATTCCAGTATATTAATGATATTCGTTTTTTTAATGTTCTCTTCACAAAATTGTCCAAGGAGAAACATGTTATACTTGATAAAAATATTATTAAATTATCAGATCATAAAATAGCCCTCCAGGTAGATCAGCATGAAGTCAAAGAAAAAATTAAAAAAATCTATGACAATTCAGGATTGACACCACCTTTTTTCAGGTCAATCTGCCAGGATCTTGATATTGATAAAAAAACCTCCACAGATGTTCTGCATATGCTTATTGATGAAAAATCCATTATTAAAACAAAGGATGATCTCTATTTTAATGCTGCTGAAATCAAGGCTCTCGAACAAAAACTTATAAAATTTTTAGAAAACAATGAATCCATGACCACTCCGGAATTCAAAGGGATTGCACAGGTTTCAAGAAAATTTCTTATTCCTTTGATTGAATATTTTGATTCCATTAAAACCACCATACGTGTGGGTGATACAAGGCAATTGCGACAAAGGCGATAAAGCGAGACCTTTGAATAACGTCCACTTTTGCCCAATTGCCACGGAAAATGAAATTGAACATTATTCAAAGGCCTCAAAGAGTACTTAAAGTTTTTGTTATACCCGTTCCAGAACAGGATAGGCAGTATTCATGCTCTCATAGAATCTTTTTAGCAAAGGTTTCTATTATATTATCAAGTCGAATTCTGCCTTCAAGATTCAGGGCAAAGCTATCATTGCCAATACACCCACAGGAGTTGTCCTGCACACTCTTTATAATATCCTTGAATTCCTCGTTAAAACCTATATTAAATTGTGACTTATATTTTTTTACATCAATGCCTTCAAGGGTGCGAAGCCTGAGCATAATTGTTTCAAGTTTTTTTTGCTTTAAGTCAAGGATTTCAGAATCTTCAACAGGCAGTCTGCCTGAGTTAATATCCTTCATATAATTTTTAATACTTTTATGATTCCAGGCTCTTCTTGTACCATCATAGGAGTGGGCAGCCGCTCCAAAACCAAAGTACGGGGTCATATCCCAGTATTGTGAATTATGTTTAGACCTTTTTGAAATATTTTGTGCAAAATTTGAAATCTCATAGTGGTCAAAGCCAAAATCATTTAATACTTTGGCAGTATTCTTAAAAAGCGAAGTCATGGATGTGTTGTCAAGAGGAGTTATTGTGCCAGCTGTGACTTTTTTTTCCAGGGCAGTTAAAGGCTCAATTGTGAGCATATAGCACGAAAGATGTGAGGGTTCCATTTTAACAGCCTTGTCAATATCGTTCAGCCACATTGATTTTGTTTCAAAGGGAAGACCATAAATCAGGTCAAAACTTATATTGAAAAATTTTGCTTTTTTAGCATGGTCAATTGCCTTGACTGCCTCATCAACAGAATGGATTCTTTTTAAAAATTTTAGTTTATCATCATTAAATGACTGAATACCAATACTCAGTCTGTTGATTCCAATATTTCTTAATTCTTTAAGATACTTTAAATCAACGGTTCCAGGATTAATTTCAAAACTAATTTCAGCATTTGGCAGGATTGAAAAATTATCTTTAATGGTATGCAATAATAAATCAACCTGCTTGATGGAGAGGAGCGAAGGAGTTCCACCCCCAAAATATATTGTATTTATCCGGTATTGCAGTTCAGCTCTTTTTTTAATTTCCACAGCAAGGGCTTTAATATAATCAGGAATCAAACTAAGAGTGGTTTTTGAATAAAAATCACAATAAATGCATTTTTGAATGCAAAAAGGGATATGAATATAAATTGCCCCTTTTTCAGATAGAGGCTTTAATGCAAGATTCGATACAGGTCTGGATAAAGGCTCAAATGGAGATCCAGGCACAGATTCAGACGACAAATCAGACAAAACGCCTCATTAATTCATCAATCACTGAATCAACATTATCAGGTGTAACCCCATAAAGATCACATGTCTGCTTTATCCTTTCAAGATGGGGGCTTGACTCCATATCATCTGGTCCCCGGAAAAATCCCATTCTCCTACCAACTTGATATAAAGCCCTTTGATCAGGATCAAGTTCAAAAAACCTGTCAATGATATTAATCATTTTTTCCTTATCTTCAGGCATTTTTCCATCAATGGTTTCAAACAGGTTCAGGATATGATCACTCTTGATATAAGAATCTATTCCATCAAGGGTTTCAAGAAACAGTCTTAACTCTTTTGCCATCATGATATCCGTGGGTTTTTGAAAATCTCCAGTTTCAGCTTCTTTGGCAAGTTTAGTTCCTTTGGTTACAGCAAGTGTCCTGATTCTGATAAAATCAGGATTGATGCTGTTAAGTGCAGAAGCTGTTTCCATGGCATGCTCAATTGAGTATTCAATTCCGCCAAGGCCGGGCATCACATATTCAGATAATTGCATTCCCGCTTTTTTGATCTTTAATCCCGCCTTGATATGACCTGCTTTATCAACACCTTTATTAATCTTTTTTAATACAATGTCTGATCCTGTTTCCATGCCCACATGTACACGGTTTAATCCTGCATCTGCCATACGCTGCAGATCATTCTGTCTGATTCTTACAATAGTATGGCTTCTGGCATATGTTGTAATTCTGTCAATATCCGGGAAACATTTTTTTAAATATTCAAGAATATATACAAGATCATCGGGCTTTATGATCATGGAATTGGCATCCTGTAAAAAAATGGATTTCATACCTGTTGAATACCAGTTAACAGCAGCATTAAACGCAAGTCTGTCTTTATCTTCCAGACCATTGAAAAGATTATTAACAGCTCTGTTATCAATATATCCATTGGATTTAATATTTAGTTTGATTTGCTCAATATAATTATGCAAAGAATCAATATCTTTAATAATATTTTCCATGGATCTTAAGGAAAACTTTGCTTTTTTATATACTCTGCAGAATGTACACCGATTCCAGGGGCAATTGCGTGTTAATCGAATTAAAAGGCTGCTGGCCTCGCTGGGCGGTCGAATTGGACCTTGTTCAAAGCCCTGGTATTTATCTAGTTTTTTCATCTTATATGGCCTGTCTGTTTTTGTTGTTAGTAAAAGCAATTAATAAGCATTGAAAAACATAAAGTCAATTTGCAAGATTCTTAC
>CAZYDL010000205.1:0-6475 GCA_964646305.1 uncultured Desulfobacula sp.
TGGCAACTGAACAGGTTTTGATAAGCACTTTTATTAACCAGGCCGGCCTTTTTGCCGTGGGAAATAATCTATTCAGGCAAACCGAGGGTTCCGGCGATGCCACAGAGAGAACTCCGGGTGAAGAAGGTGCTGGAACCGTAGTCAATAATTATCTGGAGGGTTCCAATGTAAGTATTATTGAAGAGATGGTTGCCATGATTTCAGGCCAGAGGACATACGAGGCAAATTCAAAATCAATTCAGACCGCAGACAGTATGCTCAGCACTGCCAATGGCCTGAAAAGATAGGTAAAGAGAGGATGATGTTTTCCATAAAAACAAATATTAAGTTAATTCTTCTTGTTATTATTGGGTTAATATTTGGGAACTCTATATTATTGGGTTCTGTTTTTGCAGATAATAATCAGGAAGATAAAGATAAAATAAACATCACAATAAATGAAACAAATCTTGTAAAAAGTTCTCATGTTTTACTCAAAGATATTGCCCATGTGCAGGCAAATGTATTTTTAAAGGAAATATTGGATAAAATAGAGATTGGCCGTTCACCAAAACCAGGCCAGATTAAATTATTTGATAAAAAGAAAATATTATCTATTATTGAGCACCAGCAATATTTACCGGGAAATATAATTTTCAATTCTCCACAGCAGATATATGTAAAAAGAGAAAGCCAGAGAATTTTAAAATCCAGAATCAGGGAATTTGTTGATCAATATCTTTCCAAGGCTTTAAAAGGCAGGGATTATCAATTAAAAACATTGAATATAAGAGGCCTTGAACAATATCCTGCCGGAACAATAAAACTGCAGATTGATTCAGATAAAATAATTAATAATCATGGAAAATTGTCCTGCCATATGAAAGTCATGATTGATGGCACAAAAGAAGATATTTTGAATATATCAGGTATTGTTGCCGTCCATGAAAATATTTTCTTTGCAAAAAAACGTCTTGTCAAAGGGGATATAATTTCAAGGGAGTGTGTATATCAAAAAAAGAAAAATATTTATAATCTAAGAGAAGGTTTCATAAAAACCTTTGATGAAATCAAAGGGAAAATGGTTAAATCAAACATTGGAAAAAATCAGTATTTTAAAAGAAATTTTCTTTTAGAACCTCCTTTAATCAAAAAAGGGGATATGATCAGCATAGTTGTTAAAAATAATAATTTATTGATTGTTGCCTTAGGTATCTCCATGGAAAACGGGTTTGAAAATGAATTAATCAAGGTTGAAAATATTACCTCGGGCAAACTTATCAGAGGAATTGTAAAAGAAAAATCAAAAGTAGAGGTTTTATATTAAAAAGATGGCTTTAAAATTAAAAACCATATGCATTTTCATTGTGCTTATTATCTGTTTGTCTTTTACAGGCTGCAGCCTGCTTCCCATAACTAATAATACAGGGCTTGCTGTTCCTGAAGGCGGCTCAACTCAACCTTCCATCCAGCCACAGTTTGCAGGTGCCAGACCCTCTGAAGGATCTTTATGGGTAAATAAAAACGGATCAATGTTTGAAGATTCAAAAGCTGCCCACATAGGAGATACAGTTATTGTTGATATTATTGAGAACACCTCATCTCAAATGGATGTGAATACTGAAGGCTCACGCAAAACAGCAATGAATATTGGAGTGCCAAAGATCAATATCCTTGGATTTGAAACAGATTTCGGTGCCAATCCTGGTGACGCTTTGCTCATTGGAACAGATTTTTCAAATTCTTTTGAAGGAGAAGGCAAAAGTGATCGTTCAGGCCAGGTAACAGCTTCTATCGCTGCCAGAGTGACTGAAGTTCTGCCAAACGGGAATTTAAGCCTTTTTGGCAGGCGTGCCATGAAAGTAAATAATGAAGTCCAGTATATAACTGTAGCTGGTATTGTAAGGCCCGGGGATATTTCAGCTTCCAACAGGGTAAAGTCAACCTATCTTGCAGATTCCAGGATAGAGTATTACGGCAAGGGTGTTCTTGCAGATAAACAAAAACCTGGCTGGGGTACAAGAATTATAGATAATTTATGGCCATGGTAAACAAAGGATATGTATCCAATGCTTAAATTTCAAAATAATAATATTTTAGCCATGAAAGATTATATTGGAGTCAATCTAAAAAGGATCTTTTTAAGCAAAATATATATTATATTTTTAATTTTAATTGTTTTTTCCTCACATGCATATTGCGCAAGGATTAAAGACCTTGCTGCCATTAAAGGCATTCGTTCCAATCAGCTGTCAGGATATGGACTTGTGGTTGGTTTGAATGGAACCGGTGACAAGGACGGGGTCAGCTTTACCAAGCAGGCACTTGCTAATATGATGGAGAAAATGAATGTTTATATTGATAAAAACAGCCTTAAAGTTAAAAATGTTGCTGCGGTTATGGTGACAGCAAATATCCCTGCCTTTGCCAGAATTGGTGATAAAATTGATGTGGTTGCATCATCCCTTGGAGACTCTAAAAGCCTTAAGGGTGGTACCCTGTTAGTAACCCCTCTCAAAGGAGTGGATGGTCAAGTCTATGCTTTGGCTCAAGGCTCCATGACTCTTGCAATACCAGATGGTGCAAATGATAGAGACAGTCATCTGCAGGTAGCACGAATTATCAATGGTGCATCGGTTGAACAGGAAATCCCTTTTAAATTAAATGGGAAAAAGAAATTAATTCTTTCTCTGTTTCAGCCTGATTTTACCACTGCAACAAGGATGTCAGATACCATTAATGCATCTATTGGTGATGGAGTAGCCCAAACCATTGATTCCAGCGCAATAAGTCTGAAAGTTCCTGAAAGTATGTGGAAAATGGATGTTGCCAGGTTTATTGCAGATATTGAAACATTGACGGTTATTCCTGATATGATTGCCAAAATTGTAATCAATGAAAGAACCGGTACTGTTGTAATTGGAAGTGATGTAACAATTTCCAGTGTTGCTATTGCCCATGGTGATCTGTCCGTTACCATTAATGAAGAAGAACCTGAGAATGCAAAAGAGGGCAGGGTCATGAATCTGCCGGGAACATCAACCATTGGCGAGCTTATCAGAGGACTTAATGCCCTTGGTGTCAAACCCAAGGACCTTATCAGTATTTTGCAGAGTATTAAGGCTGCTGGTGCATTGCAGGCAGAGTTGGTGGTGATTTAGATGGATATTGACATTGTTAATTCAAATCTTGCCAAAGCTCACATTGGTAAACTAAAAGAACAAAATCTTGTTTCAGATAAACTCAAGGAAAAAGAGTTAAAAGAGGCGTGCCAAGGTTTTGAAGCAATATTTTTGCATACAATGATAAAATCCATGCGTGAATCTCTACCTGGAAATGCGCTTTTTATGGATTCCCATGGAATGGATATGTATAAATCAATGTATGACCAGCATCTTGCTGATGAATTATCCAAATCTAAAACATCTCTTGGTGTAAAAGAATTTTTATATAACCAATTAAAAGAATCTCTGTAATAATTTTTAGTTCTTAATCTTTGATTTGCAAAAAATTCCATTTGAGAATTCATAACCTGTAGGTACCACATCATTTTTAAAAATCCCCATCCACAATTTATAATTTGAAATTTAAAACTCATTACTTTCCTGCTCACACTTCATATCTCACACATAAATATGGCATACTTGTTGCTATTTTTAATATTAAGATAAATATAAAGCCATAAAAGGGAAAATTATTCCCACATTAATAATAGTTAATGGAGAATCAGTATGGAAATACTTGCCTGGACTATTGAGGATCTGCTTGAAAAAGAGCTTGTTTTGTATAAAGAGCTCCAAAGCGTTCTTGAAAAAGAGAAACGTTATATTGTTGATATGGATATTGATTGCCTGTGGGAAACAATAGTTCAAAAAAAAGAGATTATTTTAAAACTTGCGCCCATGGACAGAAAAATGCTCGATCTTTTAGAAAACAGATCTGCTCAATTGAGCATGGAGAGCAAATCATTAAAACTCTCTGATTTTATAGAAAGACTACCTGTTTCCAAAAAAATAAAATCCAAACTTAGAAAAATAAAACTTGGTTTGGAAACCTATAAAAAAAATGTATCAATTTTAGGCTTGGCAAATAAAACATATATTACCGAGTCTCTATCTGTGATCAATGATATTGTTTCAACTATTGTCTATAAAGTTAACCAAGAACAATACAACAATTGCGGGAACCTTTTAGAGAATAAAGAAAAAAAACGCTTTATCAGCGCAGAGGTTTAAAATATGTCAGGAATATCATCTACCCTCAGTATTGCCAAAACGGCAATCAGCATCCAGCAATACGGATTAAATATTACAGGTCAGAATATTGCCAATGTAAACAACCCTGATTACAGCCTTCAAAACGCTGACCAGAAAAACCGTACTCCAGCTCTCTATGGGGGATTCCTTTTTGGAACCGGGGTTGATATGTATCAGATTCGTCAAAGCGTTGATCAACTGCTTGAGCAACGGCTTACCAATGAATTGTCAACCCAGGCTTCTTTTGAGGAGCAGGAATCATACATGAGGATTCTTGAGGGCTTTTTTAATGAAAGTTCAGCAACAAGTATTAACAGCATATTAACAGATTTTTGGAATTCCTGGCATGATCTTTCAAATAATCCCAAGGGATCTTCGGAAAGAGTTGCTGTTCTGGAAAGCGGTAAACAACTTGCAAGCAGCTTTGAATCAGTTGTTGTGAATATGGATGGTTTAACCCAGGATATTACTCTTGATATCAGTGCGGCTGTCCAAAGAGTGAATTCACTTACATCCCAGATTGCAACATTAAATAAGGAGGTTGTGGGAAAGGAGCTTGGCAGAACAGCCAATGACTTAAGGGATCAGAGAAACAGGTTGGTTGATGATCTTGGTGAATTAATCGATATTACAAGCTATGAACACTCTAATGGTTCAATTACTGTGAATGCTGTGAACAGCTTTACCATTGTTTCAGGAGTGGATACCAATCAATTGAGCATGAAAGATAAAGGTGTTGCCTGGGAAAGTTCTTCTTCCGGCAAGACACTTATCACAGATAAAATCCAGGGCGGCAGGATCGGCGGCTTATTAACAATGAGAGATGAAGTAATCCCTAAATACTATGCAGAGATTAACCAATTGTCCAGGGATCTGATCTGGGCCATGAATTATCAGCATTCCCAGGGAGTTGGGCTGGAATATATCCAGGAACCTGTTGTTGGAGATTATTCAACCGATGACAGCAGGTGGCTCACAAGTTTTGAATTTGGCGATAAAATTGATGCCACAAAAGACTTTATAATGTGGATGGAAGATCAAACCACAGCTGCTACTGAATATACAAAGATTACTATGGACATGGACCTGTCAGAATCAAGGATTTCAAACTGGAGTGGAACGGCACCCGGCGGGGTTCAATCCAAGTATAAGCTGACTGTTCTTGATGAAGCTGTTCTTGGAGATAAGGAGGTTACCCAGACAGATGGGGATGGTTTGTCAATAGTCCATGGAAGTCTTACAACAGTGAGTGCAGGCCTTGATGCCGCGATTTTAGACCAGACCTTAAATATTTATAACGGGCCTTCGGGTACTGGTATTATTAATATTAAAGATATAGGAGGAGATGCAAAACGCTCGGCAGCGTCCATAGCCCAGGCTTTGAACACTGTTGGCGGCGTGACTGCCTGGGCATCGGAAAATTCTGCTGTGTTTGATACAGCAGGTATAATAGATGCTGAGGATGGAGATGAGGTACAATTTTCATTATATGTTGACGGTATTATCCAGCAGCACAGTTTTATAGTGGTAAATTCATCAGTAAGCAATATCCAGGAACAATTTGAAGAGGCACTTTTGTCAGTTGTGGATGCTGTTAATAATATTAATCAAGACAGTGATCTTTTTGCCAATGGCCTGACAATTACAAGCAGTTCAGGGAAAACCCTTGGTGTTCAGGATTTTGAGGTGATTGATAACACAGGAATAACGCTTAATAATTTTTTAAATTTTGATGCAGGAGATACAGTCTCTTTTACCATTGATTCAATGGTTGGGGCTGTAGCTGCAAGCACTACAACGGTATCAGTAGATCTATCAGGTTTAGATACCTCGGATCAGGCACAAATGTCATTAGCATTTAGTAATTCATTGACAGCAGCTCTTGCAGGAGAGCCTTTTGTTGTCGAACATGATCCTTCCACCAATGCAGTTGTTATAAGGACAACCAATGGATCTGATATCCAATTAAGGGATGCTGGAAGTGACACGGGAAATGATGCAAACATTTTAATAACTGCCCAGTCTGGCTCTACCATACCTATACCCATTCCTCCTCCAGTAATTGATAATATTTTAACATTTGATGGGACAGGGACAGATTTTGTCCTTGCAGAAAGTGTTACTCTTGATACAGATATTATTGGTTTTTCAGACAGGGGAACCGGAACTACCCCTGTCACTGTTCATGAATCCACTGACATCACCCCCGGAGTTGATAAAGCAGCAGTAATAACCGGAAC
>CAZYDL010000206.1:0-6472 GCA_964646305.1 uncultured Desulfobacula sp.
TTGAAAGGAGGCAGCTTTTAAAACATCTTGGAGCTACTCTTGTTTTGACTGAAGGTTCAAAAGGTATGAAGGGAGCCATTGAAGAGGCAAAAAAAATTGTTGGCAAGACTTCAAATGCTTTTATGCCGGATCAGTTTTCCAATCCAGCCAATCCTGAGATCCATAGAAAAACCACTGCGCCTGAAATATGGAATGATACAGATGGGAAAATTGATATTTTTGTGGCAGGAGTTGGCACCGGAGGCACCATTACCGGAGTTAGTGAAGTATTAAAAGCTAAAAATCCAAATATAAAATCCATAGCCATAGAACCTGCTGATTCACCTGTCATCTCGGGTAAATCTCCCGGACCCCATAAAATTCAGGGTATTGGAGCAGGTTTTATTCCTGAAAACCTAAATGTTGATATCCTTGATGAAGTGATTCTTGTTGAAAATGAACAAGCAATGCAGGGAGCAAAAGATCTTGCACGTGATGAAGGTATTCTTTGCGGTATTTCATCCGGGGCTGCTTTTCATGGAGCAAAAGTCATGGCATCCCGCCAGGAAAACCAAGGCAAGGTTATTGTATTTATTATCCCGGATACAGGAGAACGCTATTTAAGTACAGATCTGTTTAAAGATTCCTGATTCATGATATCAAACTTAAAACTCCATGGTCCATCCTGCATTGGCAAAGGCAAATTTTTCCTGGAATCGGTTGTAACATATTGCAGCGGCTTCATTGCCTGTGCAGTGGGACACTGCGATTAGATCAAACTTGTAGGTTTCAAAGGCATCCATTGTTTTTTTAAGCTGGTCCTTTGAATTTAAAAATCCCAGGTGCGTACCCCCGATTACTGCATGAAACTGCCTGTGGCCTGTCATTTTTTCAAAATGCTTTATTACATTTACAATGCCTGAATGGGCACATCCTGTCAGAATCACAGGCCCCTTGCCGGTTTCAATTAAAAGGGAAGTATCATCAAAAAGCGGATCATCTGCAAAACCATTTTGCTGCTTGAGTTTCAGCCTTTTGTCATTGATCTCAAAATCTGTAACCCTTGGGATTTGTCCAGAAAAAAAGATCCTGTCTGATATCTTTTGAAAGTTTTTTTCTAACTTAAGCTCACAATTTGGATCAGCTTTTAGTATATCCTTTGAAAATGGAGGGCCAATGTAGTTAAAAGGTTGCTTTATATTGTTTTTTGTATGGGAGTATTTTGGACCAAAAATATCTGGATGGGCAATGACCCTGGTTTTCTGGGAAAAAGGAAGTAGTTGTGAAAGTCCTCCGGTATGATCATAATGCCCATGACTGAGTACAATGGTATCAATCTGGTCAAGGTCAACACCAAGTGTCTTGGCATTGGGTTTCAGGCCGAATCCCTGACCAGTATCCAGCAGGATTTTTTCTCCCTCGTGTTCCACAAGTGCTGAAAAACCGTGTTCTCCTATGATGTTTTTTGTTAAACCGGCTCTGTTCTCGCAAAGTATTGTTATTTTTGTTTTATCCATGGTGTCGCCCATTTTGTTTTTCCTACAGCATTTTTGAATTCTTACAATATTATTGATTTTGACGGTAAATTATTAAAATATAATAAAAGTATTTTTTGGCTTAATGCTTTATTGGCTGCTTATCATACCACTTTGCCATCTTTCCAGAATGGTGACATTTCCCTTAATTTTTCAATTGCAGGAGCAAGAGCGGCAATGATTATATCCATTTCATCCTTTGTATTATAGTGGGACAGGGAGAACCGAATGGATCCATGGGCTGATTTAAAGGGTACTTTCATTGCCATGAGTACATGGGAGGGTTCAAGTGATCCCGATGTGCAGGCTGATCCTGAAGAAGCACAGATTCCTTCTCTATCCAGCATTAAAAGTATGGATTCTCCTTCCACTGCATCAAAGCCTATGGACAGGGTGTTGGGAAGCCTTAGGTCAATGTCGCCATTAACAGTAGAACCGGGTATTTTTTCAAGGAGCCTGGTTTGAAGGTAATCACGAAGTTCCCTGACACTGGTATTTATAACAGGCAGGTTTTCTCCTGCAAGTTCGCATGCTTTACCAAGCCCGATTATGGATGCACTGTTTTCTGTCCCGCCGCGCTGTCCATTTTCCTGGTGCCCGCCCATTAGAAAGGGTGAAAATTTGAAACCCTTTTTTACATATAACACGCCAACTCCCTTGGGAGCATGAATCTTATGCCCGGACAAAGAGAGCATATCCACACCAGTTTTTTTCACATCAATTGGAATTTTTCCTGCTGCCTGAACAGCATCGGTATGAAACAGGATACCCTTTTTATTAATTTTTTTTACAATCTCTTCAATGGGAAACAAAACACCTGTTTCATTATTTGCCCACATCAATGACACAATGGCAGTATTGTCAGACATGCTGTTATATAATATATCAAGGTCAAGCAGGCCCTTGCTATCCACAGGAACAAAGGTAACTTCATATCCTTGTGTTTTTTCAAGGTGCTGATACAAACTTTTTATTGCAGGGTGTTCCACATTGGAAGTTATTAAATGTTTTTTTTCAGGAAAGGCATTAATTGCAGCATAAATGGCTGAACTGTCACTTTCAGTGCCACAGCTTGTGAAAATTATCTCTTCAATATCAGCGTTGATAAGGTCAGCAACTCTCTGCCTTGCCTGTTTGATTTTCCTGTCAACCTGATCTCCAAAAGTATGCATGGAAGACGGATTGCCATACAACTCTCCAAAATAGGGAAGCATTTCCTGGATAACTTCATCAGCTGTTCTTGTTGTTGCATTATTATCTGTATATACAATGTTCATGTTATTATCCTTTGTTGTTAACAGATTCAATAATCTCTTCAATCCTGTCCAGGCATTGACCGCATCCTCCACCGGCTTTCAGGTAATCAGTTACAATTTCAGTGGATTTGATCTTGTTGGTTTTTACTACCTCAATGATTTCAAGGTCTGTCACTTCAAAACATTCACAAACTATTTCACCTGGCTTTGTCATGATCTGGACACCTTTGTAATCTGCAATGGCCTTTCTCAAGGCAGACTGTCCCATGACTGAACAATGCATTTTTGCCTTGGGCAGGCCACCAAGATAATCGGAAATATCATCATTGGTCAGTTTTTCAGCAGCATCAAGAGTCATACCCTTAATTATTTCAGTCAGAGCTGAAGAAGAAGCTACGGCACTTGCGCACCCAAAGGTCATAAAGGACGCATCAACAATTCTTTGATTTTCATTGATTTTTAAAAAAAGCTTTAAAGCATCGCCACAGTTTAAAGAGCCTGATTCGCCTATGCCATTGGCTCCTTCCAGTTCACCCACATTCCTGGGTTTTAGAAAATGATCTTTAACTTTATCTGTATAATCCCACATATTTTATCTCCTTTAAGTCAAATAAATAACTTCATGTTTTAAAATACTACAAGGTGGTAGAATGTCAATATGGACATAATTTTTTATATGCTATCCTTATTTTGATCACTACAATAGCACTTATAGGGTTGTTACTGAATAGATAATTTTCAACCGTTAAAAAGCCGCCCCTTGCTGTCTGGTTCACCCTTTGGTTGGCAACCGTATGGCCTCAATATTCATAGCCTTTTAGGGTCTGTAAGTAACTGAAGCCCTAAGTTTATTTCTTTGATTCTTTCGCTATTTACTTTGCCTATTTTTTCGGAAAGGTCAGTTTTATTTACGGTATAAATCTGAGTAATATTAACTACACTCTTCTTTGGAAGATTTGCTTCTCCTTTTTTCAACATGACATTTCCTGGAGAAAAACCTCTTTTTAAGTTGGAAGTAAGTGAACATACTACTACAGTATTGATGTTACTGATATTAAATAGATTGTTTTGAATAACAATATGAGGATGTCTATAACCTGGTTCTGAGCCAGCCGGATCACCAAAATCAACCCAATATATTTCCCCTTGCTCGATTACCATGACTCTCTCTCAAGGTTTTTTCCATGTTTGCTTTTCATCTTATTATGCAGCTTGATTTCGTTAGAGTCAGGATAGTCACTAAAAGCTTTGTTTATTTTCAATAGTAGATCTTTACTTTCATTTCTTTGTATGTAATCTTGAACAGCCACTGCAAAAAATTTGCTTCTTGAAATTTGCAGTTTTTTTGCTAATTTATTTACTGCATCAAATAGTTCTTTTTGCATCGATATGGCCGTTTTCACGCTGCTTGCCATGAGAAACCTCCTTATTTTAAAATGCATATCATACTATAAATATGTCATTTAATTATACCAATGTCAATACTGGATTTTAATTTGTTATGTTTCGGATGCACTATTGCAAACCGCTAACAGACTTAATACATTGGCAATCTTCAGTCTAATTTCACAGGCAAAGGGTTTCTGACTGCAATCATCTTTGTATCAATGAAAGTATCCCGGGTAATGATCTCAACCCCGTTTTGCACGACGGTTTTTAATTTTTGGGCATAAACTTTATCAATCATTGCTGCGGGTTTAAAAACTTTTGCATCCATACGCTGAATGAGAAAAAAGATGACTCCTCTATGGCCTTTAGAAACAAGATATTCAAGCTCATCAAGATGTTTCTGTCCCCTTGTTGTAACGGCATCGGGAAACATGGCCACCCCATTTTCAACAAGGGTGCAGTTTTTTATTTCCACATAGCAATTTGGCCTGCTTTCTTTCTCCAACACAAGGTCAAGTCTTGTGTGCTGGCTGGTTTTAACTTCTGCTCTCACATGTTCATAACCTGATAATTCTTTTATGAGATTGTTTTCTATTGCCTGCTTTACTAATTTATTGGGAACCAGGGTATTTATTCCAATGAAAGTTTCATTGATTTTAATCAATTCCCAGGTATATTTATACTTTCTCTTTGGATTATCACTTTCAGACAGCCAGACTTTGGCTTTGGGTATGGCACATCCTTTCATGGAACCGGAATTAGGACAGTGGGCAGTCACTTTTTCACCGGTATCAAGTTCAATATCAGCAAGAAAACGTTTATAGCGTTTAATTAATTTTCCTGTAATTAATGGAGGCAGCAAAAAACCTTTGTATGTCAAATTATCACTCCTTTTATTTGTAGAGACCTTTGAATAACGCCCCCTTTTGCTCAATTGCCACGGAATATGAAAATGATAATCCTCAAAATACTTTATGTATTCCTCCGGTTATAATTGTCATCTTCCTTGCACTAAAACAAAATTGAACATTATTAAAAGGTCTCTTGTAACCTTCTATCAATAAGGGCTCACTCAATGTAGCTATGAACCATGGATAAATTGAGCAAGCTGATCCATGTTCATATCCCTTTGAATGCCAAAACGGGTCAGGCAAAAATCATATTTAACAGGGTCATTTTTTTCAAATTTCTTAAAGCCCTTTGTAATTTCCAGGGCTGTTTTCATGTCCGGGCTTTTTCTTTTTGTAAATCCAAGCATAATGCCTATCTTATGCATATGGGTATCCAAAGGCACAATGAGCTGGGAAGGACTTATCTTTTCCCATCCTCCTGGATCAACAATGTCTTTTCTCACCATCCACCGCAGATAGAGAAGGCTTCTTTTACATGCGCTCTTTTTTAGAGGATCTGCAAGAAGATGTCCCGCGTTTTGACTTTTATCAATCTGCTGTGAAAAAAAAATAAGACCGGGTAAAATTGTCTCATCTTCTAAAGTCCACCCTTTATAAAAGCAGTTTTCGAGGGAATCAAACCTGATAATAACCTCTTTTACTCCCCATAAAAGGTTTATCAGATGAACATCTTTTGAAAACCTGTATTGAAAGTCTTTAAAATCCCTGGCAATATCTTTTTTTCTCCTCTCCATGAGATAATCAAAGGGACAGGGGTTAAGTTTTGCAATAACATGGGAGACTGTTTTCATGATCTGTTCCACCCGTCCATAGGCAAGGCAGGCAGCAATAAATCCTGCTATTTCACGATTTTTCTTTTCAGGATAATCATAGAGAAACAAGAGAGGATCAGGGTCCACATATTTTCGTTGATTAAAGTTTGAATAAATGCTTTCCAGTTTTTTTTTTAAATTTTTTTTCAAAATATTTTTACCCATGACAGAGGTTACACTGATGGTGATGCTAAATAGAGACTCTCCTGACTGAATTTAAAAAACCAGTATTATTCTTTAATTATTTTTTCTAACTCTTCCAGGGCTTTCTCGGGCATGGCAAAAGAGTGTTCCTCAGCAGGAAAAGCTTGATCAATAACTTCTTTTTTATAGGCTTTCATGGCTTCTATTATGGTGGGTCTTATTTTTGTATACTGCTTGACAAACTTTGGTACAAATTTATCAAACAATCCAATCATATCATGGGTGACAAGTACCTGCCCGTCCACGTCACTGCCTGCTCCTATTCCAATGACCGGCACATTGACAGCCTGTGCCACAATTTTCCCAAGGGGTGCTGGGACAGCTTCAAGAATCATGGAAAAAACACCGGCATCTTCCAGAGCCCTGGCATCGTCAACAATACGTTT
>CAZYDL010000207.1:0-3704 GCA_964646305.1 uncultured Desulfobacula sp.
ATATTGTGGCGTGGCTTTGAGCTTATTGTGTGGTGATCTGCCAGCTTCTGCCCTTTAGGGTACATGGCGGTTTGGGATTTTGGAATGTATCATAGCAGGGATAGTTTTGTTTTGGAAAAAAAAATAACATTTGTCATTGGGGGATGCAGAAGCGGGAAAAGTTCTTTTGCCCTGGACCAGGCCAATCTTGCACATAAAGGAAACAATCAAGGTAAAATGAAAATTTTTCTTGCCACATCTGTGCCCCTGGACTCTGAAATGGAAAAACGGATAAACAAGCACCAGCATGAACGGGGCAATGACTGGCATACCATTGAAGAGCCTGTTAAAATTCATGGGATAATTAATGAATATTCCAGAAATGCCAGTGTGATTCTTGTGGACTGCCTGACACTGTGGGTATCCAATCTGCTCTTGAACTCTTGTGACGACGTTCTACTTGAAAAAGCTGTAAAGGAGCTGGAAGATTCTCTTAAATCATGTAAATGCCCTGTGTTTCTTGTTTCCAATGAAGTTGGCACAGGTATTGTGCCGGAAAATAAAATTGCCAGGCAATTCAGGGATTATGCAGGATTTGTCAATCAGAGGATAGCAAAAACTGCCGACAGGGTTGTCATGACCATTGCAGGCATTGATGTTCAGATCAAGCCTGCTTAAATCAATGTTGAATTCTCAGTTTTTAATAAAGGTGGTTGTCTTTAATTTAAAATTAAAAAAATAGAAATTAAGACTTATTATAAATACCCTAAAGGGCAGAAACTGAATAACTATGCAATATAAATATATATTTGGACCAATCTTATCCCGGCGACTTGGCATCTCCCTTGGAGTTGATCTTGTACCCCATAAGACATGCAGTCTGGACTGTGTCTATTGTGAGTGTGGAAAAACCACTGACTTGACTTGTGAACAAAAAGAGTATGTCAGTTTTAATGATGTAAAAAAGGAGTTGGATCATTTCTGGATTCACAATGATAATCCTGACTATATAACTTTTTCAGGCTCAGGTGAACCAACTTTGAACAATAAGCTGGGTAAGATAATTGAATATATAAAGAAGAATGAACCGAGTATAAAAACAGCAGTGCTAACTAATTCAACTCTTTTCCATGATCCTGCTGTGAGAGAGGCACTTTTAAAAGCTGATCTTGTAATACCCTCCCTTGATGCAGTATCAAGAAAGGCATTTATCAAAATTAACAGGCCGGATAAAGAGTTGGATATAAATGGGATTATAAATGGTATTGTAAGCTTTGCAAAGGAATATAGAGGTAAACTCTGGCTGGAAGTTTTGATCCTGCCAGGATTTAATGACAGTGAATCAGATCTGAGTTTATTAAAAGAGGCCATAAAAAGAATTAATCCTGATTTAATCCAGATCAATACACTGGACAGGCCTGGAACAATATCTGATATTGAGCCTGCATCAAAAATTGAGCTTGAAAGAGTCAGAAAGACCCTTGGATTTGACAATATTGAAATAATTGCAAAAACCGATGAAAATATAAAAGTGAAATCTGAAATCCACGAAAAGGATATCAAGGCTGCCATCATTAAAACCATTAATCGAAGGCCCTGTACAAAACAGGACCTACTACAGGTTCTCGGTGTTGAAACAAAGACTCTGGAAAAGTATATAAACATACTTGAGAAGGAAAAAATAATCTTAGGGAAACCAAGGGAACGGGGCATGTTTTACCAGACAATAAAAGATAGGGTATATAACCCTTGACCTAACGCCAAAAACAGGTAAAAGGACAAACAAGGTGTACAAGTGATTTTAACTTGATAACCAAGAAACCATGAAAAATATTTTTACAGATTTTAGATCTGCTGTTTTATTTATAACTATTCTCCCGGCCGGGAAAAATGTTGCCTATTCTCCCATGGGTATGATCAGGTTTTTTCCAGTGGTTGGATTAATACTGGGTGCAGGTCTTGTGCTCTTTGACGTAATTGTTTCATCTCTCTGGTCCCCGGGTGTTGCAGCAGTTCTTGATGTTATTTTTCTTGTTATTGTGACAGGAGCTTTCCACCTTGATGGCCTTGGAGATACAGCAGATGGATTGTTCAGTCACAGGTCAAAATCAAGAGCCCTGGAAATAATGAAGGACAGCAGAACAGGAATGATGGGACTTGTGGCAGTGGTCTGCATCCTTGCTGTTAAAGCAGCCGGGATTTATTCCATAAAAACAGGTGAAACCCTTTTTAACACTCTGCTTTTATTTTTGATTGTCCCGGCATACTCAAGAGCTGCAATGATTTTTGGCATAAAATTTTTAAATTATGGCAGGGACAAGGTTGGCACAGGCCTTGATCTGTTTAAAAAAGATATTGCCATAAAAGATTTTGGTTTTTTTCTAATTCCTATACTTATGTCCCCTTTTCTGGGCTATAAAGCCCTGATCCTAAATTGTATTTTTCTTGTAACCCTGTGTCTGGTGCTGGGATTTTATAAAAAGAAATTAAATTGTATTACAGGCGATATGCTCGGAGCCTTGAATGAGATCATGGAAGCTGTGCTGTTTCTTGCAGCCGGGGCATTGATTTTACCATGATTCAGGGACACGGTGGAAATATCATACAACTTGCCAGAATTTTGAACTGCTCCAGTGATGAAATTATTGACATGAGCAGCAATTTAAATCCTCTGGGACCTCCTGAAAGTATAAAAGATTCTATTTTTGATAATTTTGCTTCAATCTTGTCCCTTCCGGAAGTTGATGCCATAACCATGCGAAAAGGGTTTGCACGGTTCCATGGTATTAATCATGACAATGTAATGGCAGGCAATGGTACAACCTGGTTTATATACACAATCCCCAAGGCCCTTGGTGCCAGAAAAGTACTTATTACAGGTCCCACATATTCTGATTACAAAGATGCCTGCCTAATGCATGGTATAAAATTTGAACATTATCATTCAAAAGCTTTAAATATGTTTGATATGGATATTGATAAAGTCTCACAGCTGGCTCAATTAGCAGACATGGTTTTCATCTGCAACCCGAATAATCCCACAGGGTCACTCATCTCAAAAGATAAACTTGAATATCTTATTTTAAAACACAAAAATACAATTTTTATTATTGACGAATCTTATCTTCCCTTTGTAGAACATGCCCAGGATATTTCTTTGGTGGTAAATACCCAGCATAAAAATCTTATTGTTCTCACTTCCATGTCTAAAATATTCAGGATTCCAGGACTTCGCACAGGGTTTTTAAGCGCCCCAAAAAAACTTATTGAAAAGATTATGGTTTATTATCAGCCCTGGAGCGTAAATGCACTTGCCCAGGCAGTTATTAAAGATATTTTTGATCATCCTGAAAACATTGCTCCCTTTTATGAGAAAACACAGAGTTTTATTAGAACAGAAAAAGAGATTTTTCTTGGACATTTGAAACATACCCATAAATTGCAGATATTTGATTCAAATACTTATTTTTTTCTGGCGCGTTTGACTGGCAGGGCAAAGGCAGAGGAGTTTTGCAGCAAAATAGGTCAAAATAAAATATTGATTCGGAATTGTTCCAATTTTGCAGGTCTGTCAGATGAATATGTACGGTTCTCTCTGAAAACAAGAGAGGCAAACCTTAACCTTGCCACGTTGATCAAACAGGCCCTGTAAAAATGTTTGAGATTCAATGGTATATTATTTTATCAGCTTTTATCCTTGATTTTATCCTGGGAGATCCTGCAAT
>CAZYDL010000207.1:3804-5903 GCA_964646305.1 uncultured Desulfobacula sp.
GGTATATTATTTTATCAGCTTTTATCCTTGATTTTATCCTGGGAGATCCTGCAATCTTACCTCACCCCATAATCTACATGGGCAGATCCATTGATTTTTTTGAAAAATGGTTTAGAAAAAAGATAACACATCTTTTAATCTCAGGCTTTTTATTTGCTGGTTTTTTGATCATAGCTACATGGCTGATATCTTTTATGATGATAAAATTAAGTATGCTGATACATCCTTTCTTTGGCAGTGTTATTGAGATCATTCTGCTTTTTTTCTGTTTTTCTTCCACAAGCCTTGAAAAAGCTGCCCTAAAAGTCTTTTACGCCCTGAAGGCAGGCAATATTGATGATGCCCGCAATAAATTATCCATGATCGTGGGAAGGCAAACCCAAAATCTTGATAAAAAGGCCATGACCCGTGCCACTGTGGAAACCGTGGCTGAAAATTTTGTGGACGGATTTTTATCCCCCCTGTTTTTTGCCATGATAGGCGGAGTTCCCCTGGCCCTTGCCTATAAAATGATTAATACCCTTGATTCAATGGTGGGATATAAAAATGATAAATATACTCTTTTTGGCAGGGCTTCAGCACGCATTGATGATATTGCCAATTTTATTCCTGCCCGAATATCTGTTTTGATCATAGCCTTAAGTACAGCTCTTTTGTCCCTGAAAAAAAGTGTTCTATCCTTTAAAATAGGGTTTTTCCAGGGCTCTTTTCATAAAAGTCCAAATGCAGGATATCCAGAAGCTGCCTTTGCAGGAGCTTTGGAAATCAGACTTGGCGGGCCTAGTTTCTACCATGGGTCCCTTGTTGACAAACCCTATATTGGAAAAGATTTTCAAGATCCAGAACCAAATAAAATCAAACAGGCCTGTGATCTAATGCTGCTTGCTTCTTTTCTTGCTGCTCTTATTTCATGCTTTGCAGCAGCTTGTTTTTTTACAACAGGTTAATCAAAGATGACTGATTTAAATATTATCACTCTGCCTGAAAAAAAGTTCAAACTTGGAACCACATCCTTTATTTTTCCAGACAATATTATTCCCAACATCAAAAAACTCGGATTGTTTTTTGATGAGATAGAGCTTCTTATCTTTGAAAGCCTGCCACAAGAAGTGCTGCCTTCAAAAAATGATATAAAAGAGCTTTTATATCTCTCTAAAAAGTATGATCTGACCTATAATATCCATCTCCCCGTTGATGTAAGACTTACATGCAAGGCTGCCAAAAAAAGAGAAAAAGCCAGAGATATTATTTTAAAGGTCATTGAACTCTTTGCTCCTTTAAATCCCACCACTTACACACTTCATCTTGATATGGATCAAGATATTGAGCAAAACCATGACATGCAAAATAAAATAGAACCATGGCAGGATATAACCCGGAAAAGCCTTGAATCTCTGTTATCCAGAGTGCCAGTGCCTGAAATTATTTCCATTGAAACCCTTGATTACCCCTTTAGTTTTGTTGAGCCTTTGATAGAACAATTCAATTTGTCTGTCTGCATTGATGCCGGACATCAGATAAAATATGGATACAATCTTTTACAAACCTTTGATAAACATAAACTTAAGACCTCCATAATCCATCTGCACGGTGTGGATTTTTCTCAATCAAAAATTAAAGACCATACAAGCCTTGATAAACTGCCTCCCCAATATATGAGCCAGGTTAGAACAATTTTAAATAATTATTCAGGAGTAGTCAGCCTTGAGGTGTTTAACCTTGATAATCTGCATCACTCTTTACTGTCTCTTTCAAATATGTTTAAAGATATAAAATCCCCCTGGGCTTAATAACAGCAACATACAGACTTGATTTTTAGATAACAATGCAATGTGTAAAAGCCCGGCGACAAGTTGTTACAAAATAGATAAATTTGCAATGGCTTTTATTGAATAGATGCTGCAAGAATTATTATGGTTATGATGAGAGCTATTGGCTCCTTGAGATAGGATTGAATAAAGCGGTTAAAGGGAAAAAAAAGGCAGCCTGAACCAAGCCCGCTGAAAAATCCAAAAATATGGGCCCAGACATCTGTATTCTCTCCGTGGCTGAACAGGGCAACAAGGGTTGCTCCAGCAAAAATAGGCATAATAGTGTTT
>CAZYDL010000207.1:5913-6438 GCA_964646305.1 uncultured Desulfobacula sp.
CTTCATATCTGTGTTATCTGAAAAGCCGCAAGAAGACCAGCAGCTCCCATGACTGCTGTGGATGCCCCGATTGAAAGATGGGCAGTCTGATGCATATGGGCATTAAAAAGATTGCCAAGGATTCCTGCAAACAGCAGCATAAATGGTCCTGTTCCATAGCCGGACACGGTGATCACAGGTGCTGCAAAAATCAATATGCCTGCAAGATTTCCTGCAAGATGCCTAACATCTGCATGTAAAAAAAGGGCAGTGATTGCTCTGTATATCTCTCCCTGGAGAATAAAAAGGGCAGATGCACCATATTTTAATATCATTTGTTCTTGGATATTATAATAAAAGCAGAAAATATGGATACAAACCAATAATCCCATAATGATAAAAGCTGTGCTGGATTTAAAAGATGAAATGGGAAAAGCCTGCAGCTGCTGCTTAAATCTGAAAAATTTATTCTCTTTATAATAGGTATCAATAATTAAAAGTGCTTGCTTGTGGTTTTCTTTGTCCACCAGGATATCAAATAAATTA
>CAZYDL010000208.1:0-6414 GCA_964646305.1 uncultured Desulfobacula sp.
CTCTTAAAAAGGGCATAAAATGGAAACCCATCAATTATGGAATGCTAATTTCTTAAATCAGATTTTTGATACCATGGCAGAAGGTCTTTTTACCCTTGATGATCAGGGTACAATAACCTCCTGGAATAAATCCATGGAAAAAATTACTGGGTTCTCGGCCATAGAAGCTGTGGGCAATGATTGCAGCCTTCTTGAATGCAGCCGCTGTTTTGGTAAAAAATGCCCTGCCAATGTAAAAAAATGTGGTGTCATGGAGCATGGCAGGACCGAGGCAAAAGAGTGTTCTCTTCGCCATAAGGATGGATATGAAATTGCCGTGATAAAAAATGCCAGGCTTACTTATAATGATAAAGGTCAGGTACTTGGAATTGTTGAAACTGTGACTGATCTGACTGAATTGAAAAAAATAAAAAAAGTTGCTGAGGATGCCCAGTGCAAACTTGAAAAATCATACAGGCTTGGCAATATTATAGGCAAAAGCATGATTATGCAAAATGTTTTTGAAGCCATACGAGCTGCGGCAAACAGCAAAGCGACTATCCTGATCCAGGGAGAAAGTGGTACAGGAAAAGAACTTGTTGCCGGAGCTATTCATTATAATGGCAATAACAATGCCAGCCCTTTTGTGATTGTCAATTGTTCGGCTCTTTCCGAATCTTTGCTCGAAAGTGAACTTTTTGGTCATGTTAAAGGTGCATTCACAGGTGCACACAAGGATCGAAAAGGAAGATTTGAAGAAGCTGACGGCGGTACAATTTTCCTTGATGAAGTTGGCGAATTAACCCCATATATCCAGATAAAACTGCTGCGCGTTCTCCAGGAGAGAGAAATTGAAAGGGTAGGGGATTCTTTAAAAAGAAAAATTGATATAAGAATTATAACAGCTTCCCATGCAAACCTTTATGAATTAACTCAACAGGGAAATTTTCGGGAAGACCTTTTTTATAGATTAAAAGTATTTCCCATTTATGTTCCTCCCCTGAGAGAGAGAAAAGAAGATATACCTATGCTTGTCAGCCATTTTATCAAAAAAGGTAATGAACGCGAAGACATGCAGATCAGAGGAATTGATAATACAGCCATGGCTCAATTGATGAAACATCCATGGCCTGGCAATATAAGAGAACTTGAAAATGCCATTGAACATGCCTTTGTCATATGTAATGCACATCGTATTCAACTTGACGATCTGCCAGTGGAAATTACCCGGGGCAATAATTATAACCTAAATACTCTTCATACTTCTGTTTTTTCCAATAAAATTAACTCTTTTACAACAAAAAAAGCTTCAACTTTAACAAGGGAGGATCTTTTAGAACTGCTTGACCAGTGTAATTGGAACAAGGCAGAGGTGGGACGTCGTATTCAGAAAAGCCGAACTTCAGTATGGAAATATATGAAGAAATGGCAGATTCCACTGCAAAAAAAATGATGCATATGCTACAATGTTTTAATCTTTGCATATACTCTTACTTGACTAAAACAAGTTTCTGTATATTAATTATTAATAATTTTAATTAATTAATTAATTGAGGTCATGGGATGAATATGAAATTTGGGCGCAAAATGACACGCCAGGAAATAATTGATGCAGTAACAGAGCCAGGATCAATGCCAGAGATAAAATCAAAAAGTTTGGCAATGCCTCCACGTACTTCCACAAAAGCAAATTTCAAAAAAATAGCAAACAATCTAAATATCGAGCCGGACTCAAGAAAGTATAGAATTTTAAAAATATTTTGTGAAGAGAAAAAAGCCACCACAGGCGACTCAAAGGTGTTGATGCAAAGAATAAATAACCTTAACAACGAACAATTACAAATTCTTGAATTAATTTGCAGCCTGGAAAATTTCACCGGCAAAATTATTTTTAAATTTGTTCAATCAATAAAAAAATTTGGAACCGATCGCCTTTTGACACTATATACTTTTGTTGATTTAAAGGGTATTGAACCAGACTTGCTAAATCAATTTTTTATGACCACTTTACCCCAGAGTGATCTCAAAGAAATAGGAAAAGAAGCGTATTTAGAAGAGCTTAAGGAAAAGACTATGAACTTAGATCAAGTTAATGTTTTTTATAACATTTGCAATCACATCACAAATGTTACTCCTCAAACAGCTATTCTTCTTCTTCCCAAAATAAGGCAGCTAAAACAGCAGCATTCTCAACTGATTAATGCTTTCTTAACGGAAAATGTCTCTTTTAACAACAAACCCATCAGCAATGACAATATTGTAGGCCTTATCAACCTGTGGTTGAGCCTGCCTGAGGTTGCTGACAAGCAAAGAATTGAGTGGGTGATAAAAGATCTTTCTCGAAAACCAGACAAAATAAAGAAAGATTTTTTAAATATTATTAAATCTTTTAGTAAAGAGATAGAAAAAGAGAAAAGAAAAGAGAAATCACGTGGGAACATTGCTTCAAGCATTCGTAGTTTTTTCAATTAAGGATCTGTCTGTATTAAGACTTTATTAATCTAAGCTCCAAGATATGCTTTTTTGACTTCTGGGTTAATAAGCAATTCATGGGCTGGGCCTTCAAGAACCAGAGAACCGTTTTCTATTACATAGCCGCGCTGTGCAAATTTTAATGCAAGTCTTGCATTCTGTTCAACAAGCAAGATAGTTGTACCTGACTTATTGATTTGCTTTAAAGCATCAAACATTTCAAGCATGAGCAGAGGTGCAAGCCCCATGGACGGCTCATCAAGAAGCATGATTTTTCTGCCACTCATATAACCTCTTCCGACTGCAAGCATCTGCTGTTCACCTCCTGATAAGGTTCCTGCCAGCTGATCCTTTCTCTCTTCAAGACGTGGGAATAGATCAAAAACCCATTTTCTGTTTTTCTTGATTTCCTGTGTATCTTTTCTTGCAAAACAGGCCAAAATAAGATTTTCTGTAACTGTGAGGTTCCCAAAAATCCTTCTCCCCTCAGGGACATGGGATATGCCAAGCTTTGAGACAACTTTATCTGTACTGTATTTCAGTATATCTTTACCTTCAAATTCAAGAATGGAACCGGGTGCTGAAGGTACCATTCTTGAAATAGCCCTAAGGGTTGTACTCTTTCCAGCACCGTTGGCTCCAATGATTGTTAAGATTTCACCTGCTTCAACACTGAAACTTATTCCGTGGAGAGCCTTTATATTGCCATAGGAAACCTTTAAATTCTCAATTTTAAGCTGCATCAGGTCAGATCCTCCTTGCCAAGGTATGCTTCAATGACTTCGGGGTTATTTTGTATTTCTTCAGGCGGGCCTTCTGCAATGAGTTCACCAAAGACCAAGGTTTGAATATACTGGCATAACTCCATAACAAATTTCATTCTGTGCTCAATTAAAAAAATTGCTACTTTAAAATCTCTATGAACCTGCCGTATAATTTTAATCATCTGCACCAGTTCATCGGGAGTCATTCCTGCTGTTGGTTCATCAAGGAACAAAATTTTAGGGTTGGTTGCCATGGCTCTTGCCATTTCCACACGTCTCTGGGCTCCATAGGGCAGGTTGGTCACAAGTTGATCTGAGTGCTGTTTTATGTCAAATAATTCAAGCAGGCGATAGGAATTCTCCTCAACTCTTGTCTCCTGCTCCCTGCATTTTCTGGTATTAAAAAATGCTCCCATCAATCCATAGGAGAGTTGTGAATAGTGAGCCATTTTAATATGATCAAGAACATTCATGTGCCGCCACAGAGCCAGGTTTTGAAATGTTCTGCCCAGGCCTTTGGAAGCAATTACATTGGTTTCAAGTCCTTTGATATTTTGATCCTGTAATGTGATGGAACCTTCAGTGGGAGTATAAACACCTGTAATCAAGTTAAATATGGTAGTTTTTCCTGCACCATTAGGTCCTATGAGACCTGTGATCTGCTGTGGCTCAATATTTAGATTATAATTATGTACAGCTCTTAACCCGCCGAAATAGTGAGTCATTTTATTTACATTAAGCAATGCTGACATGGTTTAAACTCCCTGTTCTTTTTTATGTTTGGATCGTAAGAGTTTTTTTGCATTGATCTCCTTAAAAGAGATCAAACCATAGGGACGAAAAATCATAACAAAAATCAAAATAAGCGGAATAATTATCCATTTATAAAGTTCAAGAGGCCTTAAAGCTTCGCCAAGAACATTAATGCTGATAGCTCCAACAATGGAACCTACAATGGAGTTAAGTCCGCCAAAATATACCATGGCAAGAATCTCTGCAAGACGTGTTAGACTGAATGTTCCAGGATTAATATAACTTAATACATGGGCAAATAATCCTCCTGCAATACCAGCCCAGAATGCACCAAACATAAAGGCAGTCATTTTTGTTTTACGGGTTTTAACTGTCATGGATTCCGAGGCTGCCTCATCATCCCGCACCGCATTTAAGGCTTTTCCAAGAATTGAAGTTACAAAATTATGAATTATCCAGATGCATAACATTGTCCAGATAAAAATCACAGGCAGGGTTGCGTAGTCAGGTTGCCCGCCCATACCTCTGGCACCGCCAATAAACTGAATATTCTCAATTGCACTTTTTACAATAAACATAAAAGCAAGGGATATAATAGCAAGGTAGTCTCCCCTGGTACGAAAGGATGGTATCGCCACAAGCAAAGAGCCCAGTGATGCAGCAAACCCACCTGCAATCAGTGTTAAAGGAAAGATCCAGGGTCCAAAATACGCTGGCAGAAGTGCGGCACCAAAAATCTTGTCATCAACAAAAAGCAGCAGGGTAAGAACAGAAGAGATATATGCTCCTATTGCCATGAATCCTGGATGGGAACAGGAAAACTCTCCCTGGTACCCATTTATAACATTGATGCTGATTGTTAATATAATGGAAATCATTGTCAACTTAACAACAAGAGCTCTGTAGTCGTTAATGCCTGACCATAGATGAAGTATAGCGTAAAAACAAATCAGATGAATAATGACAGACAGCCATAGAGGCATTTTTTCCAGTATGCTTGCCAAGGGATTGGTGAAAATAGTGGTAATCTTTGCCATAAATAAAATTGGAATAATATAGACAATAAGATCATACCCGATTACGCCAGGAATCATGTAAGGGTTTTTAAGCATAAAAAGGGCACCAAATAAAGCTGGAATTTTTGGCAGTCCCAGGTAGTATGAGATATAATCATAACCCCAATAATATTCAATCAATACTGCTGTAAAGACACCGATAAGCCAACCTAACATCGGTATATTAGAGAAATAGTTTTTAAATTTTCCTGCTGTTTCCATTAAAATTTTCCTGTATCAATATGAATATAAATAATCAAAGCCTTAATTTTGTACTGTGTTCCATTCCAAAAAATCCCCTTGGCTTGTAAGTCAGGATAAGAATAATAATGGAATAGGCAATTAAATCCCTTAAGGTTGAAGGAAAGATAGTGGCTACAAATATTTCAATAAATCCTAAAAGATACCCTGCAAGGGCAGCGCCCTTTATAGAGCCACGTCCTCCAAGAATTGCAGCAACAAATGCTTTCCACCCAAGAAGAACACCCATATATGGATCAAGTATAGGATAGGCCTGGCCATATAAAATCCCTGCCACCGATGCAAGACCTGCGCCTACGGCAAAAGTTAATGGTGCAATAATATTAATGGAGACACCCATTAAAGGAACAGCAAGAAAATCGTATGACATTGCCCGCATTGCCATGCCCCATTTACTCTTTTGAATAAATCCATGAAGGGCAAGCATCAGGAGAAGTGATATGACAATAATCATTATCTTTACATTGGTAAAATAGACACCACCTACGTTATAGGAAACCGTTTCCATTAATGCCGGGAATTTAAGGCGTTGTGCCCCTACAATTATGAGGATTCCTGTTTCAAATATAATACCTATCATTAAACCAGTAATTGCAGCAGAGGCTCTTGGTGCTGATCTTAAAGGTCTGTACCCGGCAACTTCAACAAAAACACCAATCCAGGATGCAAGAAACATGGTAACAATGACCGTTGCCACGAAAATAAGGGGGCCTGGTAAAAAGCCTGCAAATAGGGCAAGAAAAAGTGTTGCAATTCCAAAGCCAATATATGTACCCACCATAAATATATCACCGTGGGCAAAGTTGAAAAGCATTAAAACACCATACACCATTGAATATCCAATGGATATTACAGCATAAAAACTTCCCCTTTGGAGTGCATTAATCAAGTTTTGAAGAATATATGTAAATAATTCTGTTAATGATTCCATTCACTAACTCCTGCAATTCAAGTTATGTATGAATATAACCGCATTGTTACGGGTCGGATAGGCCTTTACACAATAAAGTATGAAAGAATACAAAATAATAACTTGTTCTTCCATATAACAAATTAAAATGACTGCTGAATAATTTTTTATGCAGCAGTCATTTATCTATAATAATTATGACCTAAGCAATAAAATGCAA